>JBGQLV010000008.1:0-59373 GCA_041500225.1 Thermodesulfovibrionia bacterium
AAAAAAATACTTGACAAGATGATTTTTTTCTGGTATTCAATAAGCTATGGTCTTCGGTAGGAAAAGTTCTATCGGGTTAGACATTGGCTCAGGTTATCTTAAGGTTGTGCAACTTAAAGATACAAAAGGCGGCTATGAACTTGAATTATTTGACATGCTGCCTCTTCCTCCGGAACTCATTGTCGATGGTTCAATAATAGATTCTCTGCGTCTTATAGACTCCCTGAAGGAGCTGGTAAAAAAGGCTAAGATAAAGACAAAGGATGCTGTTATCAGCATAGCCGGCCACTCTTCAGTAATAATTAAAAGGGTCTCTCTACCTGAGATGTCAGAGGAGGAGCTCTCTGAATCCATAAAGTTTGAGGCAGAACAGTATATTCCATTCGATATAGAAGATGTAAACCTCGACTTCCAGATACTTGGACCCAAAGAAGAAGCGGGTCAAATGGATGTCATGCTCGTTGCTGTAAAGAAAGACATAATAAATGAATACCTATCTGTTGTCAAAGAAGCAGGTCTTAACCCTTTGATTGTTGATGTTAATTCATTCGCACTTGAGAATATTTATGAGGTTAACTATGAAATTGAGCCGGATAAGAATATTGCTATTGTGAATATTGGAGCAAGTACAATAAACATGAACGTCCTCAAAGGAGGCATCTCAGTTTTTACGAGGGACAGTGCAGTCGGCAGTAATCTTCACACAGAGGCACTTCAGAGGGAATTCAATCTGACTTACGAAACTGCCGAAAGGCTCAAGAAGGGTGAGGCGGTTGAAAATGTGTCACCTCAGGATGCCCTTTCCGTGATGGATTTAGCTTCAGAGGAGATAATCGGAGAGGTTAATCGTTCATTAGAGTACTTCCATGAGGATATCAATGAAGTGATATTAAGTGGAGGTTGTGCACTCGTAAAGGACTTCCCGAAACTTCTTGCAGAAAAAATAGGGATAGAAGTTAAGGTCATGGAACCCCTTAAAAACATTAAAATACCTAAAAGATTTGATATAACCTATATAGAAGAAATGGTGCCAATGGCAGTTGTAGCCGCAGGATTGGCACTAAGGCGACCGGGTGACAGATGATAAAGGTCAATCTCATACCCGTAAAGAGGAAAAAGAAGGCTAAGCCGCTACCGACATTTATTATCACAATGGTTATTGTAACCATTGGTGTAAGTATTGTAATGGCATATCTTTTTTTCTTTTTTAACTCCCGACTGTCTGCAAAAAAGGCCGAGTTTGCTGCCAAAGAAAAACAGATAGCAGAGCTCAAGGAAAAGATAAAGGCAGTTGAAAACTTTGAGCAGCTTAACAAGACATTCCAGCAGAGAAATGATATTATCGAGCAGCTCAGTAAGAGCAGGAGCGTTCCAGTGAAACTCCTTGATGAAATAAGTAATCTTCTGCCTAATGGTATCTGGTTTCAGACAATGACTGTGTCAGGTGATAACGTAAGTATAGATGGTTATGGCTTTACAAACACGGATATTGTTTCGTATGTAGACAATGTTAAGAATTCAAAAATATTCACTGATGTTTACTTACAGGAATCCAGAAGCACGAATATTGAAACTACACCGCTTTATATGTTCAAATTAATATTTAAGATAAAGGTTTGATATGGCCTTAAAAGTTAACATTGATTTTAAAAAAATACCTCCGTACGTAAAAGTCATACTATCCTTTGTTCCTGCTTTGATTATTACAATTGTTGTAATTGTCCTTTTAATTTTACCTAAAAATAAAGAGATCAAAAAACTTGAAAGTGATATTTCAAAACAGGAGAGTGAGATAGCAAAAAGTCAGTCAAAGGCAGAAAAACTTCCTAAAATGACCGCTGAGAACGAAAAACTCAGGAAAAGGCTTAACGAGCTGAAAGATCAACTACCTGAAGAAAAAGAGGTCTCCAGTTTGCTGAAACAGGTTTCAGACATGGCCTTCAAGTCAGGGCTTAAGATATCACTCTGGAAACCAGAACAGAAGAGGACCCATTCAAGCGGTATAGTTTATGAGATTCCAGTAAAGGTTGAACTCTCGGGCAGTTACCATAACCTTGGTTATTTCTTCAGCAGCCTGACAAAGCTTAACCGGATAGTGAACCTTTCCGATATAAAATTCAGTGACCCAAAGCCGGAAAGAGAAAATGCCATACTTAAAATATCATTTACTGCCACGACATTTTCAGCAGTCCCCGAAGGAGAAATGGGTAAACAACAAACTGAGAAACCAAAATGAAACATTTATATCTGAAAAAGATAGAAGGGAAGATAACAATTAGTAATCTCCCCTCACCCCTCTTTAAAAAAGAGGGGAAACTATTAAGTCCCTATTTCCTAAAGGGGGATGTAGGGGGATTACTAAAAATAATATACCTCTGCTTAATTATGTTTTTGATATTACCCTTTATAGGCTGTAAAAAAGAGCAGGCTAATGTGATAAAGCCGATGGCAGAGAAGGTTAAAACAGAAGAAGTAAAAAAAGATACAAAGGAATCTGAAGAGGCCAAGAAGGTCGAAAAAGAAGAATATCTATACGACTCAAAAGGAAGAAGGGACCCTTTCCTCTCCCTTGTAACGATAACAAAACAAAAGCCTGCCAAAAAGAAAGGGGCAACACCTATTGAAAGCTTTGACTTAGAAGAAATAAAGTTGCTGGCAATTGCACGGGATAAAAATAAATATTATGCCCTTATAATGTTGCCTGATAGAAAGACCTTTACAATTACAGAAGGGATGATATTAGGACTGCAAGGCGGCAAGGTAGAGAAGATAACAGAAAACGTGGTAACTATCACAGAATATGTTAAAGATTA
This sequence comes from Thermodesulfovibrionia bacterium, assembly GCA_041500225.1. Classification (GTDB taxonomy): domain Bacteria; phylum Nitrospirota; class Thermodesulfovibrionia; order Thermodesulfovibrionales; family SM23-35; genus 0-14-3-00-41-53. The sequence goes on from JBGQLV010000008.1 coordinate 2,814, forward strand.
TAGGGGTAATATTAAACCAAAAGATACAGTATTGAAACTCCATAAGGGGGAGGAAGAATGAAAAAAAATATTCTATATTATTTATTATTATACTCTGTGCTTATTGCTTTCTGGGGTTGTACGCCCGTTATAACCAGTCCTGTTAAAGAGTCCTTAGTACCCCAGAAAGCCACTGTAATAACCGGCATTGAGATCCAGGACTATACAGTGACAATAAAGGCTGATAAACCATTTGTCTATACCATATACAGACCAGGCGACCCTTATAAAATAGTCATTGACCTTCCTGACGTGACCATTGGTGCTTTGAATAGCAAGATCGTTTCTAACAAGGCAGGCATAACAGAGATAGTTCCTTCCCAGATTGAGTCGCCATCTGTTATGGCAAGACTCGAAATACTGTTTCAGACACCATCCATAGCATCCAAAGTTGAACAGGAATATAAAAATAACGTGCTAATAGTCAGAATAAAGGAAGAGCCGCCTAAAGAAGTAACAGCGGTATCAATCGTAAGCGAAGATGTATCAAAGGCAAAAGAAAATATACCCGAACCTCCTGCATCTGAGCAGAAACCGCTTCCAAAGGCTACTGAAATATCCAGCATTTTATTTGAAAAGTCTGCGGACACTGTTAAGGTCTTGATTAAAGGTAATGGTTCTATGATACCCAATATTTTACCATTAGATGACCGCATTGTAATAGACATCCCCGATGTGGTCATGAATACCCCGCTTCCTTCTGCTGTAGTCCCGCCTGTTAAAGGGATACGTTCAGGAAAACATGACGATGAGATAAGACTTGTCCTCGACCTTAAAGAAAAGACAAATTTTGATGTTACAGCAATTGGGGACTCTATTGTAATAGCTTTTCAGAGAACGGAAAAGGAGACTCCTGCAGCAGCGCCTATAGCCCAGATGCCCGAGGATCGGAGATCCGCTGAGGCGGAAAAGACTGAGACCGCAACAAAGGTTATAGAGGTAAAAGAACCTGAGGCTCTTGTAGAAGGTAAATATACAGGTAAGAAATTATCCCTCGATTTTCAAGATGCCGATATAGTTCCGATATTCAGGTTGCTTGCTGACATAAGTGGTTACAACATAGTCGTGAGTCCTGAGGTCAAGGGTAAATTAACAATGAAATTGATTAATGTGCCGTGGGATCAGGCGCTGGACTTAATACTTAAAACCTTCAGCCTCGGAAAGTCTATTGAAGGGAACATCTTAAGGATTGCGCCATATACGGTTTTAGCGAAGGAAAGTGAAGAAGCAGCCAAGGCACAGGAGGCGGGGATAAAGGCAGAACGTCTGGAAACAAAGATGTTCAATATTAGCTATGCAAAGGTTAAAGATGTAGAAGCCTCGATATTGAAATCAAAGATACTCACACCGAGGGGAACCATAAGTGTTGACGAAAGAACAAGCAGCATGTTTGTCAATGATGTAGCATCAGTTTTCCCGAAGGTTGAAAATCTCCTTGTAACCCTCGACAGGCCAACCCCCCAGGTCTTGATAGAGGCAAGGATTGTTGAGGTTAATACAAATGAAGTCCGGGATTTAGGGATTCAGTGGGGATTAACCCTTAAGGGTGTAAACACCCTGTCCTCTTTAGGAGGATTTTCAGGTCTGAACTCAGGGACGTTCACAGGGAATAACTTTCTTGTTGACTTCCCAGGAGGTGCGAGTGCAGGCGGTGGTTCCGGATTTACCTTTGGAATTATGAACCCTGCAAAGACCATGGGACTCGACCTTCAGCTATCCGCGGTTGAGAAACTCGGAAAGGGTAAGATTATCTCAAATCCAAGGATAATGACATTGGACAATGGAAAGGCCAAAATCTCACAGGGTAAGAGCATACCATACACTAAACTGACTGCGGAGGGGACTCCCACCGAAGAATTTAAGGATGTTACCCTGGAGTTGAATGTTCAGCCCCATATAACACCTGATAACTCTATTAGCATACTTATTGAGATTAAGAAAGAAGAACTCGACTTTGCGTTTGTATCTAAGGAGGGAACTCCTTCTACTGACAAAAAAGAGGCAAAAACTGAAGTCATCATAAAAGATGGAGAGACTGTTGTTATCGGCGGTATTTATAAAATAATTAAAAGCGAATCAGAGACCGGAGTCCCGGGTTTAATGAAGATTCCGATCCTTGGCTGGCTGTTTAAAAAATATAAAGAAGATGTGACCACAAGCGAACTTCTGATATTTATTACACCAAGGATTGTGCAGAAACCATGAGGAATGAGGTTTGTAAAATATACTGTTTAGGATATTATGAATAAGCAGGAGGGAAAATGAAAAGGAGTTATTTTTTACTGTTTACTGTTTGCTCTTTACTTTTTAGTGTCCTTTTATGGGGATGTGGTGCAGGCCCGGGCGCACCAGGCTCCTCAGGAAGTGAGGACACAGGCATCAATATTAAATCAGTCAGTATAACAAGAACAGATGGTCCCGATCTTGACGTGTATTCTAATCCTACCGGCTGTACCGGCAACACTCCCGAAACCTTGCTTACAAGAAAAGATGCAACAATTACGATAGAAGCTGAAAAACTGAATGCAACAAGTACATTTGACCCTTTCCCTGCAAGTGTTGAAGAATGTACAATAACTTACAGAAAGGCTAGGGAGGATCCATCTTCACCCACAATTGAGGATTGGACCTTTTATCCCAACTGTACTTTAATCAGCGGCACAAATACATGTAATGTCCAATTAATTGACATAACCCGGTTAAGTGCCTATTGGGATGCACTAACAAGCCATGAGCCTGCTGAGTATCCTACGCACTATATAGCTTCGTATAAATGCAAATATATGAATAATTATGGGGATTCTGGAACCTTTGAAACAGAATATGATATTTGGTTAGCAGACTTTTTGATGTGCGGAGGTTAAAAATGAAAAAATATTTAATACTATTTTTATTAGTTTCAATTGTATTTTCGATGGCAAGCTGCGGAGGAGGCGGGGCAGGGTCGTCGAGTTCTCCGCCGGGTGAAGACCCTAATGTCCCATTCTTAATAGAACTGCGGCCTTCTCAATCTATAGCGCAGACGAACACATTTATTTATATTCGAGCAAGGGTTCTTAACGGGAACGGCAATCCGATTCCCAATATCCCTGTCACATTTACAAACCTCTCTTCGATCGGCGAATTAAACTATGCAAAGGGAAGTTCCATACATCATGCCCTAACCTTTTTGGCAAAGCTCTTTTCGGTCGGCGGATTAATCTCTACAGGTGCAAACACGGATACTAATGGATTTGCAACAGTCAAGCTTTATTCCACAACCTCTGGTTTTGCCACAATTCAGGCCGAGGTTAATACCGGGACAGGCCAGGTGAGGGATAAAAAGACCGTATATTTCTCGCTTTTTGATATGACGTTACCATCTCCTCCAGCACCTCCAGCACCAACTCTTGCCCTTGATGTTGATACAGACGGGTTATTTAACACACCAAATGAACAAAGTGATTTTAAACTTTTTGAAACTGCGAATGACAATCAGGTATTTGTGAGGGCAACGGTTTTTGATAGTAATGGCACCCCGGTGTCGGGTAGTGTTGTAACCTTTGGAGCTGACAGCACAGAGGCAACATTTCCTCTCGGAAATACTAAAACTACAGATGCAAACGGCCGGGCATCTGTCCTTGTCCAGGTTGACCCAATTATCTTGAGAACTGCCACAACAGTATTGAACATTACAGCATCTGCAGACAATGGTGCTGCTGGCATGATAACGCTGTTCTTGCAGCCAGTGGTTGTTAATACAACTACTTCATATCTTACAGCAAACCCCACAACCGTACAGCCAAGTGGGACATCTGCGATACTCGCTGTTATTATGTTGAATACAGGATCACCTGCTCCTGATGGAACCGCTGTAACCTTTACAACAACATGTGGGTCTGTTACTCCATTTGGCCAGACAACCGGTGGTGTTGCAACAGCTACATTCACAGCACCCTCAATACCAGGAACATGCACAGTTACTGGGAGAGTTGGCGGAACAACGATAGGAACTGCAGCTATAACTGTGAGTAAGACGCTTACGGTCATACCTACTACTCGGACCATCGCAAATCCAGTGGTAGGGAATACTGCTACTTATACGATTTTAGGTGGCACTTCACCATATCAGGCATTCTCGAGTAATCCTGGTGTGGCTACAGCCGTTGCAGGTTCCGTTTTGACAGCAACAGTAGCAAGTGTTCCAACAACTGATACAACGGTTACCTTTACAATATACGATTCGGTTGGTGATAGTGTAACAGCTTCACTTGTTCTGGATGTACCACCTGCACTGCCGCTAACGGTTATACCAACTACTCAGACCATTTCAAACCCTGTGGTGGGCAACAGTCGAGCCTATACAATCATAGGTGGCACTTCACCGTATACTGCATTCTCTAATAATCCTGCGCTGGCTACAGTATCAGTTGCAGGCTCTACTTTGACAGCAACAGTAGCGAGTGTTCCAACGACTGATACAACAGTAACAATAACAATCTATGATTCAGTTGGTGCTAATGTATCAGCCTCGCTTGTTCTGGATGTACCACCAACATTGCCATTGGCTGTAATACCAACTACTCAGACCAAATCGAATCCAACGGCAGGACAAACAGCTGAATATAAAGTTCTTGGCGGGGCTGGTGGATATAGTGCATACTCAAGCAGTCCAAGTCTGGTTAGTGTGCCAGTAGTTGTACCAGCAACTAATATTGTAACTGCAACATTACAAGCTGGTGTAAGCAGTTTAACTGCAGACACAACGGTTACAATAACAATCTACGATTCAGTTGGGGCTAATGTATCAGCCTCGCTTGTACTGGATGTACCACCAACATTGCCATTGGCTGTAATACCAACTACCCAGACTATTTCAAGTCCTGCGGTAAGCAATAGTCGAACGTATACAATCATAGGCGGTACTGGCTCATATAGCGCCTTCTCTGATAATCCTGGTCTTGCTACGGTATTAGTTGCAGGGTCAACCCTGACTGCAATAGTAGCGGGCGTTCCAACAACTGACACAACAGTTACAATAACAATCTACGATTCAGTTGGTGCCAATGTGTCAGCCTCGCTCATTCTGGATGTTGTTCCAACAATAGCCCTGACCGTGACGCCAGCTAGCATTACAGTAACAGGGACAAGTGATGCTACTGACAGTGTTACGTTCTACATTTCAGGTGGCTCTGGTACTTATCCGACAGTGGTCTCAAGCAATACTGCTGTAGTACCAAACCCAGTAATTGCAAACCCGTTTACAATAAACCCTGCTGTTGTTGCTACTTCTACAGCGGTGACCCTCACTGTCGCGGACTCTCTGGGAGCGACTGGCACAGCCACTGTAACAGTAACACCAGCTACATCTACAATCGCACTTAACCCAAGTTCAATTACAGTTGATCCGACAGTTGGAACTATTACCTTTAATATTATAGGCGGTGTATCAACATTCGATGTATTTACAAGCGACATCGCTGTAGTCACCGTTGGTGGCGGAGTAAAGATAGATAATTTAGCAGTAAATACCTTTGATGCTCAAGTAGTGGGCTCAGGGTCTGCAACAATAACAGTTGTAGATTCTGATGCGAAAACAGTAACGGCAACGGTAACAGTAACTGAGCTGCCAGCACCACCACCACCTCCTGCTCTCACGGTCTTACCTCCATCAGGTGTACTAAGTTGCACTGCTGGAGGAACAGTGACCTTCGTCGTTACCGGTGGTGCAGGACCAAATTATTTAGCGACATCCTCAAATCCGAACGTGGTAATTGCCGGGTCTCCTGTTACTACTAGTGGCGGATCTTTTACTGCCACAGTAGCAGCAGCATCGTGCGGCCTGTTCCCATCGGCAACTACGACTGTCCCGATAATAGTGACGGACAGTGGGAGTGGTATTACGACCGTCACAGTGACGGTTAATAATCCATAAGCAGTTCAGAGAAGAAAGGGGGCGGGCCCTTCGAAAGGCTCAGGAAGCCCGCCCCCAATTAGAAAAATAATGAGCTTGGGCTTACAAAGGAGGATGAAGAGGTTAAAGATTAGTAATCCCCCTCTGTCCCTGCCCGACGGACGGCAGGCGGGCCCCTTTAGAAAAGGGGGAATTAAAAACGTGGACTTTAGGCTCCCTTATCTCCCTCTTTTTTAAAGTCGGTACGACTCGCAACCGAGAGGGGTTAGGGGAGATTTTATTATAAGTATATTTCTATTATTTTTCTGCAAGTCTCATACAATTGCATTACTTCTCCTGAACTTGATTCAGCATCTCATAAATTAAAGACTTATAAGACCCTGAAACGAGTTTAGGGTGACACGTACATACTTTTTCAGCAGTCTCAACTTTTTAAAGGTAAATTTTTTTATTAGAGGATATTTATTGAGAGCAGGCCTTTTCGCAAAAAGAAACATTTTTTATCTAAACATCGTAATAGGCATAGTACTTATTCTTTCTTCCATTTTTCTTATACGAGATATAATCTCTAACTATTTTCAAAAAGAGGAAACCCTGAAGAAAGATATACCCGTATCAAAAAATGTTGGTGCCAGCCGGCAAAAAATGCAGCTTGCAGAGTATTCTTCGATACTCAAAAATAACCCTTTTGGCTTCTCCGGAGAAGAGATAATGCCCTTAACCGCTTCGATAAATGATAAAGCACAAAAGACAGATATCGTCCTGATTGGAACAGTAGTTGGTCCTAAGGAACTCAGTTACGCTGTTTTTAAAGATAGCTCAGGGATACAGGATGTCTTTAGGGTCGGAGAGTCTGTATTTGGCCTCGGGAAGCTGTATAGCGTTAAAAAAGATAAGGTGCTGCTCAGACATGGAGGAAGGACGATAGAGATTCCCATCGAAGATGTAGAGGTAAAAGAGGTTAAAAAACCCGTTTCCGGGGAACCCTCATTTACCTCTACATTTGCCCAGAAGGTGGGAAGAGGCACTTATATAGTTGATCAGGGAAGGGTTCAACAGGCGATCTCTAATCCCGGTCAGATGATGACCGATGCAAGGCTTAGACCAAATATCGTTAATGGCAAGGAGGAAGGCTTTATTTTGAGTGAGGTTAAGTCAGGCGGTATTTACCACAGCCTCGGTCTCCAGAACGGCGATGTACTTCTTAGAATCAATGACTATGATATATCTAACCCTGAGAGGGCACTCCAGGCATTTACAGCTTTAAAAGGTTTGGAAAGGGTTCAGATTGATTTAATAAGGGGTGGATCAAAGATGACAATGACTTATCAGATAAAGTAATATAGGAGTTAATATGAAACAGAAATGTCCCTTATTTGGCTTTGCACTTATCATAGGAATTCTCCTCCTTGGATGCTTTATGCCTTTCACCGCTGTAACCGATTCCCTGGCTGAAACAGATGTAACCGAGACTAAGTCGGTCGGAGCGACTATTGAAGACTCGCATCGAGGATCAACTCGTACCGAGAAGGACCAGAGCAAGGATAAGAAAGTTTCATTTAACTTTGTTGATGTTGAGCTCCCAACTGTAACAAAGTTCATAAGCGAGATTACAGGGAAAAACTTTGTCTTTGATGAGAGGGTGAAGGGGAAGATAACAATAATAGCTCCTTCAAAATTATCTGTTGAGGATGCCTTTGATCTCTTCACTGCAGTGCTTGAGCTTAAGGGTTTCACGGTTATTCCTTCAGGTGTTGATGCATACAAGATTATTCCTGCTGCCGAGGCAAAGCAGAGGGGGATGCGGATTGCTATAGAAAGATTGCCTGTTAATGAGAGTTATATAGCAAGGTTGATTTCCTTAAGATATATATCTTCAGATGATGCACTTAAGTTTCTTCAGCCTGTCGTGTCAAAGGATGGACATATATCAGCCTTTGGCCCCGGCAATTTACTTTTAGTAATCGATTCAGGCCTGAATATAGAGAAGGTCCTCTCCATAGTTGAGGCCATTGACCAGCCATCGGTAAGGGAAGAACCCGAGATTGTTCTTCTCAAATATTCGAGCGCTGATGCTATTACAAAAATACTCAATGAGGGCATAAGTCGAAAAACAAAGGCTATGCCTGGACAGCCATCTGTGGAGGAGGCAAAGGTAGTAGCTGACTCAAGGCTGAATGCCGTTGTCCTCTTTGGAGATAGAGGTATGAGGGAATTAATTAAGGGACTCATCACCCTCCTTGACATACCATCACCTGAGGCACAGGGAAGGATAAATGTCTATTTCCTTGAGAATGCAGATGCAACCGAGTTATCGAAGGTCTTAGAAGGAATACTAAAAGGTGTACAACCTGTTAGACAGGTCACCGCTGGTGTGCCAAGTGCTCCGGTTACACCATTTGAGGCAGTCGGGGGTATAACTATAACACCTGATAAGGCAACTAATTCACTTGTAATAGTTGCATCATTAGCTGATTATCAGAATCTCCTCCAGGTTATTAAACAACTCGACAAAAGAAGAAAGCAGGTTTATGTTGAGGCGATGATTGTTGAGGCATCGATTGATAAACTAAGAGAACTTGGCACAAAATGGAGGCTCGCAGCGGAAAAAGATGGAAAGCCTGTAGCCATCGGTGGATTCGGAACTATGGACTCTGCATCGCTGCAGAATGTTCTTTCCGGACTCACAGGGCTGACAGCCGGTGGTATGGGGAACTTTCTCGATATACCTTTAACGACGACTGGTTCTGACGGAACAATTACCACATCACCCCTTACAGTTCCCGGATTTGCCGTTCTTTTCAGCCTTAATGATTTCAAGGGCGCAGTAAATGTCCTTTCAACACCGCAGATCCTGACGTCAGACAATAAGGAGGCTGAGATTGTTGTTGGTGAGAATGTACCGTTTATATCAAAAAGAGAACGGGATATTACTAATACCAGTACTGTCCTCAATTCCATCGAAAGGAAGGATGTTGGTATAACATTAAGACTGACTCCCCAGATTACAGAAGGTGACTATGTAAAACTTGACCTTTATCAGGAGATATCATCTATAAAACAGGAATCCGAGACTATCCTTATAAATATTGGTCCAACTACAACAAAACGCTCAACAAAGACCTCTGTTGTAGTAAAGGATAATCAGACAGTAGTGATTGGTGGTCTTATGGAGGAAAAAGAAGAAGAGAACATAAACAAGGTGCCATTGCTTGGAGATATCCCTCTCCTTGGGTGGCTTTTCAAGAACAAAACACTGGAAAAGAAGAAGACTAACCTGATTGTGTTTCTGACCCCGCATATAGTTAAAGATGCAGAACAACTTTTTAAGCTGACAGATGACAAAAGATTAGAGTTTGCAAAGTCCGAGGATAGATATAAACAAGGAGAGTTACTTATAAAATTCAGTGAGGAAACTATTGAGGAGAGGATATCCGAGATATTGTCCGTCGAAGGTGCATCTATTATATCAGTATTAAAACCCAAAGCACTCTATCTTATAAAACTGAAAAATGGACAGGATGTTAAAAAGGCAATTAAGATTTTTAATAAATATAAAGAAGTGGAATACGCAGAGCCGAATTATATGATGAAGATTAAATAAATGAATGGAAACTATTGAAGTAATAAAAGATGAAGATGTAGAGATTTCCCTTTTAAAGAATATCCCAGTCAGCTTTGTAAAGAACAATCAGATATTCCCCATAAAGAAAAATAATTCCGAACTAATCGGAGCTGTTGCAGACGATAAGGGAGTGCTGGCGCTCTCTGAGGCATCGAAGGCTCTTGGTTTGAAACCAAGGGCCTTAAAGGCAAGCGCAGGGGTTATCCTGGATGCAATTAACAGGTTCTATGGTCAGATGGGCTCAGCAGAAGAAGTAATGGATACCATAGCAGGAGAAGATCTTTCATCTGTTGCAACAGAGTTTGAGACGCCAAAGGACCTGCTTGAGTTAACAGAAGAGGCTCCTATCATAAGACTCCTCAATGCCCTCCTTCTTCAGGCAGTAAAAGAAAGGGCGAGTGACATCCATATCGAGCCTTATGAAAAAGAACTCGATGTCAGGTTAAGGGTGGACGGTGTGCTGCACAGGGTATTGACTCCGCCCAAGATAATTCAGGACGCCCTGATAAGCAGGATCAAGATAATGTCCAATCTCGATATTGCTGAAAAAAGGCTGCCGCAGGATGGGAGGATAAGACTCCTGCTCGGAGGAAGGGATATAGATATCAGGGTCTCTGTAATACCTACATCTCACGGTGAGCGGGCGGTACTCAGACTTCTTGATAGAAAGCAGGGACTCCTGGGTCTGTGGGAGGTCGGCTTCAACAAGGAAGATGAAAAGAAACTTGAAGAACATCTTCAAAGGCCTGACGGGATAATACTTGTCACAGGACCTACAGGAAGTGGTAAGACTACAACCCTGTATGCTGCCCTGAACAGGATTCATACAGAGGAGAAAAATATAATAACTGTTGAAGACCCCATTGAATATCAGTTAAAGGGCGTTGGTCAGGTCCATGTGAACCCTAAAATAGGGCTGACATTTGCATCGGGCCTGAGGTCAATACTAAGGCAGGACCCCGATGTTATAATGGTTGGTGAGATAAGGGACCTCGAGACTGCTGAGATAGCAATGCAGGCATCCCTCACAGGCCATCTCGTGTTAAGCACCCTACATACAAATGATGCACCGAGTGCTCTTGTAAGACTCATAGACATGGGTATTGAACCGTTTCTTATTGCATCTTCGTTAACAGTTGTTCTTGCACAGAGACTTGTAAGGATGGTATGTCCTCACTGCAAGGTGTCTTATGAACCTTCTGAGGTTGAGAGATCATATTTTCTTGATTCGTCCCTCGTCCCTCGTCCCTCATCCATTCGTTTATACAGGGGTAAGGGCTGTGATAAGTGTAAAGGCAGAGGCTATTTTGGAAGAACAGGAATCTTTGAACTCCTTGTGATAGATAACGAAATACGGCCAATGATTACAGACAAAATTGATTCTCAGAGCATAAAGAACCATGCAGTCTCAAGGGGGATGAAGACCCTGCGTCAAGACGGCATCGAAAAGGTCGTCGATGGTATTACAACCCTTGAAGAGGTTCTGAGAGTGACCCAGAAAGATTATGCCGATATTTCAGTATAAGGGATATAGAACAGACGGCTCTGAGACAGCAGGAACCCTCGAGGCAAACAGTCTTAAAGACGCAGTCTTAAGGCTTAAGGACTCAGGACTTCATCCAAAGGATATACAGGAAGCTGTTTATAAAAAGAGGTTTCGTCTGTTCCAGAGGCCGGATGAATCCTTTCTTCCATCAATAACAAGGCAGTTATCCACGCTCCTTTCATCAGGTGTGACCCTGATGGAAGCCCTGAGTTCAATCTCTGAGGAAAATAAAGGTTTCTGGAAGAATATGTTAGTAAACATAAAGGAAAGGGTTGCATCCGGGGCGAACTTTTCAAAGGCACTTGAAGACTACGAAAAGATTTTTCCCGAATTCTATGTAAATATGGTTGCTGCCGGAGAAGCAGCCGGAAATCTTGATAAGGTTCTCAGCCGCCTGTCAGATTTTTTAGAGACCCAGGCTAATCTCAAATCAAAAGTAAGAACATCAATGATTTATCCTGTTTTTATGATCTGTGTTGGTTTTGTTGTCCTTTCCTTTTTATTTACCTTTGTTATACCCAAGATAACAAAGATATTTAAGGATACAGAGAGCGCCCTGCCTTTTATCACAGTTGTTCTTATAACTATCAGTGATATTTTTCAGCACTACTGGTGGCTTTTAATAGGAATAGTTTTAGGAGGTATATTCGGCTTTAAAAGACTGAGGGAAAAGAACAGGTTATTAGTTGATAGACTCATTTTGAATTTTCCTGGAAATATATTACAGAGCCTTTACTTCGGGCGGTTTACAAGGACACTTGGTTCTTTGCTCGAAGGAGGGCTTCCTGTTCTGAAGGCGCTTGAGCTTACCTCAAAGTCTATCGGGAATAAGATGCTTGAGATAAAGGTAATTGATGCTGCCAAACGGGTTGCAGAGGGGACAAGGCTTTCAGCATCGCTCGAGGACTTTCCACCTGTTCTTCTTCAATTAATTACAACAGGGGAAAGAAGCGGAAGGCTAATTGAGATACTGAAAAATGCGGCAGATTCGTATGAGGAAGAATTTTCAAGGAGGGTGCAGAATGCCCTTTCTTTTCTTGAACCTGCAATGATACTTATTATGGGACTTATTGTCGGACTTATAGTCCTTGCAGTTCTTCTGCCGATATTCCAGTTGAATCAGTTGATAAAATAAAATGGTTAGACAAGCAGGACATAGCATTTTCGCTCATTCTCGTCCCGATAAAATCGGGACTCCGAGGGTCGCATCGACAAGCCGCTCAAATGCTATATCCTGCTTATCTATATGAATTTATAATTTAACAGGAGGAATAAATGAAGAATAATAAGGGCTTTACACTTCTTGAGATAATTGTGGTCGTGTTTATACTCAGCCTTCTTGCAGCTATTGTTGCACCGAGGATAATAGGAAGGACAGATGACGCACGTATTAAAGCAGCACAGGTCCAGATAAAAAACCTTGAGACGGCGCTTAAGCTTTTCAAGCTCGACAATGGCTTTTATCCAGGCACGGAACAGGGGCTTGAGTCACTTGCAGAGAAACCAACAGCAGGCCAGATACCTCAGAAATACAGGGAAGGCGGATATCTTGAGCAAAAGAGGATCCCGCTTGACCCATGGGGTAATCCTTATATATTTATATCGCCTGGCATATACGGTGATTTCGATATTATAAGTTATGGCGCCGATGGAAAAGAAGGCGGAGAAGGCAAGAATGCAGATATCAAGAACTGGGATATCCAGTAGGCGTGGCTTCACCCTTCTTGAGCTTATAGTTGTACTTTTCATTATCTCACTTGTTATGGCTCTTATCCTCCCATCTTTCTCCGGATTTGGAGAAAATAAACTTAAATCTGAAGCAAGGGAGATGGCCTCAATATTAAGGTATATGAATGATAGTGCAGTATCAAGGAAAGAGACTTTTTTGATGAAGTTTGACCTTGATGAAGGTACTGTCTATTGGAAAGGACCTGATGGTGAGAAGAAAAAAAAGTTTGATGATATAACCGGGGTGACCACACAATCAACAGGGAAGGTATCAAAAGGCGAGATTACACTTTTCTTTGAACCTCTCGGCGTTCGGGAGAATCTAAGCGTTTACATGAGTAAAGGAAATAAAGAAATGGCAATCACCTTAAACCATTTAAGTGGGAAAGTAAAGATAACAGGAAATGAAAAATGAAAAATGCAGAATTCAAAATAATGAATTGAGAAATTTTGCAATCTGTAATTTGAAATTTGAAATTTGCAATTCCCGAAGGGATGGCTTCACCCTTCTTGAAGTCCTGATTGCCCTTGCTATTGTTGGAGGGCTACTTGTAACCCTCATATATACCCTGAACTATCATCTAAGTATTATTGAAAGGCAGGAGACTATCACGGTTTCAACCCTTCTTGCAAAGAATAAGATAGTTGAATTAGAAAAGAGCCGTGAGAATAAAAAAGGGGTTTTCGATGCCCCCTATGATGGTTACAGTTATGAGACCTTTATTAAGGAGTCGCCATATGTTGGAATATCAGAGATTATTGTTGTTGTAAGGGCAGGTAAGGAAGAGGTAAAGCTGAATGAGTTTGTTTTTAAGTAAAGCAGGTATGCATCTTCAATGCACAAAAGACAATGAGGATTACCCCTCCCCCACCCCCCTCCCTCAAGGGGAGGGGGCGAGGGGGAGGGTAGGGTTTACCCTAATAGAAATTCTCATCGCGGTTGCAATATTGTCCATAATACTTGCTGCAATCTACAGCACATTTTTCTTAAGCCATAGAGCAATTGAGGGCATGGATGAATCTATGTTAAAACTCCAGGAATCAAGAAGGGCGATTGATATCCTAAGGCGTGAACTGGACTCTGCTTTTTACAGGGAGAAACAAAGTGATACATTTTTAAAGATTGAGGACAGGGACATCTATGGCAAACAGGCCGCACAGCTTACATTTACGACATTTTCACCTTTAAGACCTGGCCTTTCAAAGATTTCGTATTATATTGAAGATAAAGATGGGAAATTAAATCTCTTTAAGAAGGTAGAGTCCCCTTATAGTAAAGAGGAAACTGAAGGGCTTGATATAATTGAGGATCTGGAAGCCTTTACTGTTGAAGCGAAGTACAACGACAAATGGGTGAAGACATGGGATACTGAAATAATCAAGGACAAACCCAATGAAATCAGGATTGGGCTAACTATAATGATAAAGGCGAAGAAAGTGACTATTTTTGATGTATCACAACCGAGGGTGGATAGGGCGGTCTAAAACTTATGATACAAAGGCAGGACATAATATTTTCGCTCATTCTCAGTCCCGAAAGCTTTCGGGACCTCCGAGGGTCGCATCGACAAACCGCTCAAATACTATGCCCTGCCTGCTCTTAATTATGAAAATAGAAATTAATTTGATACAACAAATAAAATTTTCCATAACCCCGATAAATATCGGGACATCATCTCAAACAATTTATTTGAAAGATCAGAAAGGTATAGCATTAGTTGTAACCCTGTTGGCCCTTGTTTTAATTACTGCCCTGGTAGTCGAGTTTTCATACGGAGTCTATATCAGTACAAACAATCTTTATAATTGGAGGGATTCCCAGCGACTTTCTATAATGGCAAAGTCAGGTGTAAACGTATCAGCAAAATATTTATTAGATATTCTTGGTCGGTATTCTTATTCATATCCGGGTTCTATGGAATTGCCTGTCGAGAACCCTTTTGAGGATTTTAACGGTACGATAATAGTAAGGATTGAAGATGAAACTTCTAAATTTAACATCAATTCTATAGTCTATAAAAATGGAGATAAGAACAACGGCGCTTACATATCATTTAAGAGTCTCCTCAAAATCCTTTCTATAGATGAGAAGATTGCTGATAGGATTAAAGACTGGATCGATCCAGATAGTATTGCTGAACTCCCCGATTCCGAAGTTGGTGCAAAAAACTCTCCCCTCGTCACCGTTGATGAGATATTGTTAATAAATGGAATAAACAGGAAAGATTATGATAAATTATTGCCGTATATAACTGTTTATGGAACAACGGATAACCTTGTTATCAATATTAATGGTGCTGAAGCTCCTGTACTCAGGTGTCTTTCAGATGATATAGACGAGGAGACCTCAAAAAAAATAATTAAATATAGAGAAACTAATCCCTTTGTGAATATTGGACAGGTTCATAATGTTGCAACATTTCAAACTAGAACAGGAGTGTCAGTAATATTTAAGGGAGAGAATTTTTCCATTAAATCTACTGCCGCATCAGGTGGTGTGAAAAGAATAATTGAGACAGTTCTTGATACATCTCAAGCGAAGATTAGATACTGGAAGGAATATTGATGAGTAAATCAATTTTTATTGACATAAAAGAAGGGGAATTAGACGCATACATATTTGAGGTCAAGCAGGGCAGATATGAAATAAAAGACAGTAAAAGGTACCCTCTATCTGATAGTTATAATTTTTCTATTGATGGGCTAACAGAGGATATAGAAAATGCCTATTTGAGTTTGCCCCTCGGCAGTCTTAACTTCAGGGTCATTGATTTACCCTTTTCTGAAAAAGATAAGATACGGGAAGTTCTTCCATTTGAACTCGATGGGATGGTATTAGGTGGATCAGACAAGGTAGTATTTGATGTTATAGTCCTTGGTACGTCAGGCGATAAATATCAAGTGCTTGCAGTATATGTAGATAAAACTGTTATTAACAAAATCCTCGAAAAATTGAAACCATATAATTTAGATCCTGAGTTTATAACGTCCATAGAACTTAAGAGTATTCTTAAGGATTTTAGTTTAGCGAGACTTCTTACGCCAACAGGGTTAGATAATGAGGACAGGGCGGCGCTTGCAGTTGAAGAGATAAAGAAGCCTACAATAAATTTAAGAAGAGACGAATTTTCTTATACTCGAGATATTGAAAAAACAAAAAAATCCCTGAAACTGACTGCAGTACTTGTGATATTACTTGCGCTCGTTCTGTCCGCAGACTTGTTGCTAAAGATCATATCTGCAAGGCAGGAGATAGCATCTTTGAAGAATGATATCCGGAAAACGTATCAGGGAATCTTTCCCGGAGAAAAAAACATACAGAACGAGCTTTATCAGCTTAAATCCCATATGAAGGAATTAAAAAGTAAGGAGGAGTTTTTTGTTGGTGTTGACCCTCTCAACCTTCTTCTTAATCTTTCTCAGATTGATAAACAGGGTGTTGTTTTTAATGAGGTAACAGTAGACAGGGGAAATTTAGCTTTGAAGGGCGAGGCGCCGTCTTTGAGTGATATTCAGAGAGTAAAGGGTAAGCTTGAAAGTCTTTTAGGTGAGGTAAATATATCTGATTCAAAGTCTTCTGCACAGGGTAATATGCTGTTTACAATAACAGCAAAGGGAAAGAGGATTTGAGAGAATTGTTGAAGGATAAAAGATTTTTTTATGTTTTATCGGGGCTGATAGGTTTTATTGTTATCTTTGCCCTTACAGTAAACCTGCTTTTATCCGAAACAAGAGAACTGAAGCTGCTTAAAGAACAGCGAAAAGAAATGCTAATGCTCAAGGATGAATTTTTATCTCTTAAACAAAAAATCGATGTTGTAGAAAGCAAAAAAAATCTGTCAAATGTGCAGGGTATTATTCAGGCTGTAGATGAGGTTTTTTTGTCTATCGGGTTAAAGGATAGAGTTAAGACGGTTAAATCTACAGGCAAGAGGGATATTAAGGATGGATTTGAAGAGGAGGCTGAACTTCAGATAGAAAAAGTAAGCATGAATGAGATGGTAAATATTTTTCACAAAATCGAGAATGCACCAATGGTTCTTAGTATTAAAAAGGCTGCAATAAAAAAATCTTTTGAAAACCCGGAACTCCTGAATATTACCCTAACCCTTTCTTTTTTGAAAACGAAGTGAAAAAAATCCTTATTGCCCTGACTGCAATCCCGGTTATTTTCTGGGGGATATGGATAGTATTTCCGAAAACCTCAATACAATCCATCATGGAGGGTTCAATAAATAGTGATAAGCTTGGGGTGGAAGTTAAAGGGCTTAAAAAGGGCTTATTTTATAATTTGACTATTGACAGATTAACACTGAAAAGCTCCGGAGACGAGCAGGTCTCTTTAAATAATATTTATGGTCGTATAAATCCATTGAGTTTTATAATGTTACGGTTGAGTATATCCTTTGACGGAGGTATAGGTGGAGGGAACTTTTCGGGGCACACAAATCTTACAAAGAACAAGATGCAGATAGGGCTTGATATTAACAAGGCTAATATAGCTGAGATACCTTTGTTTAAACTCATCGGTATACAAGGTACCGGAACCGTTTCAGGAAGATTTACTATGTTAGATGATACAGGACATGTTGAGTTTGTTACTAAGGATTCAAGCTTTGAGCCGGCGGTTTTTTCAGGGGTTAATGTCCCTCTGAATTTTTTTAATAGCATAAGAGGTTCTCTGGACATAAAAGGAGATATAATAAATGTTGTTTCTATTGCCTTTGAAGGGAAAGATATCTACGCGCGACTGAAAGGTGTTGTAAAAGATGCTGTTATGGACCTCAATATGGAATTAATGCCGGGCATGTCTTTTATTGAAAACCCATTATTTCTTGCCGGGCTTGAAAAGTATAAAATTTCACCGGGATATTATGTAATTCCTTTAAAGGGAAATCTATGAATCTGAATTCAGAGTAATATCAGAAAAGATATCTTATTCAGATAGCTTTTTCTCTTCTTCTGCTGGTAGTATTATAATTTTTTGTCCTTTTGAGTCTGTCGTAACCTTACCAGGCTTTTTCAGCATTTTGTGCATGTTTGTACCTACATTAACAGGTACAGCGCTGGTACGAACCATTGTATTCCCTCCGAAGATTCCAGTAACAAAGACATTCAGATATAGTATGCCTTCTGTTTGAGGGACTACGGTTACAGTTTCAGAAAAGGTGGAATTCCTGGGCTGGATCCCATAATCTACCTTATATCTTCCTGATGTCAGCTTCAAACCTTCTCCTGCGGTAAGCTCAATTTTTAATCCATCTGCATCGGAAAGTGTTCTGAACTCTACTTTAACTGTTACATTTTCCCCAACAGTAGTTTTTTCAGGGACAGTATAGGAGATTGAAATGGGTGCTGTTGGTTTGCCTGACCGTGAGACTTCACTGCTAATTACTTTAGCGGATTTGTCAGAGCATGCAATCAGCCCTGAAAAGATTAAACTTGCTATAAGAGTAATACACAGTCTTTTAAATCTATAAATATTCATAGTTTTATCCTCCTTAAATTTTGACTTTCAAATTAAAATTAGTTAAGAGATACATCAAAACACTCTTTTGTTGTATAAAAACTATTAACATGCCCCCACTCGTAAATTTCTCCAACATAATACCCTGGTGTCAGGTTTACTGTCAGTGTTTCGGTAACACCATTATCACCGTTATCCGCTGACCCAACCGTTAACCCCTGCGAATATAGATTTATTACCGGGTTACCATTTACATCAGGTACTGCAGTTATACTATAACTACCCGATGAAGTTATCGCAAAATAGAAAAATCTTCTATTCATAAGCTTGTTATAATTTCCGAATTGTCCATCTCCGCACAACTGTACTGCGGGATTTCCATATGTCAGTTTTGTATATACAGGGAGTGACTTTGGATTTCCTCCGTCATTTGTTTCGGTCCCTGTGCTATCCCATTCATCAATAGCTGTCGTGGTAATATTTTCATTTTCTAATAGTTTGTTTATCCCGGCCAGCACAGTTGAGTTACCCGAATAATTATTCTTTAAGAATGAAGTAAATGAAAATATGGTTGTGAAAGATTCGGCATTTTTTTGCTCATTGACCAGCACATCATAAATCGGAGAAAATCCTAATGATATTGTATCAACTCCGTCATCAGTGCTGTCATAGAGGTCATAGAGGATGCTCTGGACCGATTCCTCACTGAACCACCCAACGGAAACAGTATCAGAATTGTTGTTTTCTAAATCCATAAACACGCCAGTGGTACGCTGAGAGAAGCCACTGGTATCTACATAGTAAGGGTCATCAGTAGCCATACCCGAAAAGGCATTGCTAAAGCCCTCGCTAAATGCAACCCTGGGGTCGAGTTTATCACCTGATGAGTGATCCCCTCCAATTGAATCACTTCGTGAGAATCTATCCTCAAAATAATGTCCCCATTCATGCGCTATAACATGGTCGTCATATTCATCAGTATCATTACCTTCAGCACCCAGGATGTAGATCTGCTTTTCTATGGGGTCATAATAAGTGGTGCCTATTTGTCCTGATGTCTCATCCCCCTCAGTAGGTACATTGTTAACACTCCAATTAATCAATAATTGAGGCATTGTAACTGTGGGATCTGCTGTAATTATTTTCTGAACTGCTTTATATACCGTATCAAGAATGACAAATGGAGCGGCTACCCTGGAGGAACTATACGATGAACCTCCCCACCCAGAATGGGCATTCAAATTTTTGTCAGTTATATTAGCTGTACCGGAATTAAAAGAGGCATTATCCATTACATAAAGTGCCTTACTATTGGTATTGTCAACAACCTGAAAGTCCCATGATTGTATCCCGGTTTTTAGCATCTGTGCCTTTACCCTGATGATAATATCCGTATTGACAGGGACTGAAACTGTATAATTTCCTGAACTGTCAGTAGTTGTAGAGTCTAATATGCCAGAATCTGATGCTCTGATTGCTTCTACTACAACTCCACGAGCAGGTTTTTGTGTTATGCTTGAATAATCAAGGCCAGATGTTTGAGTAGCAGGCACGAAGTCAAATGTAATTTTCCCGGATATTGATATATAACTTATTCTGTTTCCGCCTCCTCCTCCGCCTCCTCCACAACCAGCGAAGAGAAGTAAGACTAAGCAAGCTGTAACCATTAAAAAGCTCTTAGCTCTGAAGTCCCTTATCTTCATCTCATCACCCCCCTATATTTTAGTAAAAAAATTACCGTTTCACAAAACTGCCTAAATTCTCCTCAGCAAAAATACGACATTCCCAGTTTTCAATTTATAAATCGTGAAGAATTCCAGAACGTTTTTCTAAAATTATTCCCTCTTTATAAGGGTACTGTCAAGTCTTCGTTTTGAGTGGGGAGTGCTTTGGATCTTCAAGGCAGGGGTCTTTTTTCCTGGAAAGGTTGCGGAATCGCTGTTTGTCAATGGTATTAATTGACATAAAAACAACAAAACGCTACAATTAGTTAAATGCCACGCAGGGTTGAAGATTGGCTCAAACAGGCAGAAAGAGACTCAAATCACGCAAGATTTTCAAATAAAGAAAAAACGATTAGATCATTTTGGGGTGATTAACTAACATGACAGTTTTAAGATATATAACAGCAGGTGAATCGCATGGGAAGGCCCTGATAGGAATCCTTGAGGGGATTCCTTCAGGGCTTTCTATTTCTGTCGAAGATATTGACAGAGACTTAAAAAGAAGGCAGGGAGGCCATGGCCGCGGGGGCCGGATGAAGATAGAGTCTGACCATGCTGAGATCCTATCAGGTGTGAGATGGGGAAAGACCATAGGCTCTCCAATTACTCTTCTCATTGAAAATAAGGACTGGGCCAATTGGCAGGAGGTAATGAGTTCTGATAATCCCCCTATACCCCCCTTTAGTAAAGGGGGGAAGGGGGGATTTGTCACACGTCCTCGGCCAGGACATGCTGACTTAGCAGGTGCAATAAAATACGACAGCCACGATATAAGAAATATCCTTGAACGTTCAAGTGCAAGAGAGACGGCTATGCGGGTTGCATTGGGTTCAATAGCAAAAAAGTTTTTATCTGAATTTAATATTAAGGTTGGAAGCCATGTTATACAAATAGGCAAAATTTGCTCTCAGCAGTCAGCAGTCAGCACCCCCTCCCTAACCCTCCCCCCTCGAGGGGGAGGGAAGGGGTGGGGGGGAGCCTCACGCCTCACGCCTCATGATTTGTTATCTCTTTTTGAAAAGGCTGAGAAGTCTCCTGTCAGATGTCCGGATGAAGAAGCATCAAAAAAGATGGTTAAGCTGATAGACAAGGCTGTTAGAGAAGGCAATTCCCTCGGAGGTATATTTGAAGTTTTTGTAATCGGTGTTCCTGTTGGTCTCGGCAGTCATATCCAGTGGGACAGACGGCTTGACGGACGGCTCGCACAAGCATTAATGAGTATTCAGGCGATAAAAGGGGTCGAGGTTGGTCTTGGTTTTGAGATGAGCGGGAGATTTGGGTCAGAGGTAATGGATGAAATATTTTATGCACCCTCTCCCTCACCCTCCCCCCTCGAGGGGAAGGGAAGGGTGGGGGGGCCTCCTGGTTTTTATAGAAAAACAAATTATGCAGGTGGTATTGAAGGTGGGATGACAAACGGAATGGCGATAATCCTGAGGGCCGCAATGAAACCAATACCGACACAAAGAAAGCCACTCCAATCAGTTGATATCATTACGAAAGAGACTGTAAAAGCAGCATATGAACGCTCCGATATCTGCGCTGTGCCTGCCGCAGGTCTTATAGGAGAGGCAATGGTTGCCCTGACTATTGCAGATGCCTTTCTCGAGAAATTCGGCGGAGACAGCTTAGCCGAAGTAAAACGCAATTACAATTCGTATATTGAGTATATAAAGAAGTTTTAAGTATAGGCAATTCTCTCTTTAATCCTCAGAAATGATATTTGATGTAATTTATTAAAATAGACTTATTTAAAATATGTTTTCCCACTTTCTTCAGTTCTTTGAATAAATGAGATAGAAAGTTCTGTCCTGCGGGTTCAAGTTTACAACCATACTTGTCCAAAATAAATTTTTTGGACAAGTATGGAAATTAGAAGGGAGGGCATAATAGCATGTTGTTTCTAAGTCGTCATTCCTGCGAAAGCGGGAATGACCGGAATTGTGAGTTGTTTTGGTTCTACTGTATTTAGAATTCTACCTTAGAAATCTATAATGTTAAAGCAATGTTCTGTGGTATAATTTTTTATAAGTGAATAGACAAAAGACAAGACGGATCAATGAAAAGAAATTTACAGGATGGGAAGATTTACCCAATGGCGGTAGAAGATATTATCTTGAGATAAAAGGAAGACACGGGTGGAAGGCAAGGTATGTTAAGGAAGTAAATGATAATGAGGAGACTGTAAAGTTCTACCAAGAGGTCTATGATAGCAAGGGAAACTTAATAGAAATCCATGAAAAGTTTCCTGTGGATAAAGGCCACAGAAGATTAAAGGAGGAATAGCAATGCTTGTAACAAGGAAAAAACTTGTGGATATGCTTCTTAAATATATAAACAGAACAATAGACTTATCAAACCTTGTAGATTGGTCAGAAGAAATGATACGAGAAGCCGATTTTGAGAATGGTAATTTTGAGCTTATAAGAGATATCCTTGCTCGAATCGGTCTTGCAGATGTCCGTGAATTTGGTCTTACATGGGATGATTGTTATGGCTACCTTCATAAGCTTGGTTATGATATAAAAGTGGAACTTTTAGAAGTCAAATAAATTTCTATCTTTCACTTTTACACTTCAGGCAGGTTTAGTTTGATATAAAGCTCTCTTAGTTGTTTTGGCTCGACCGCAGACGGACTGCCGCTCATAAGGCAGAATGCCTTCTGAGTTTTTGGAAATGCAATCACATCCCTGATGGATGTTGCGCCGACCATAATCATTACAAGCCTGTCAAGTCCGAGTGCAATCCCTCCATGCGGAGGCGCACCATATTCAAGTGCATCAAGCAGAAAACCAAATTTTACCTTTGCCTCATCCTCTGATATCCTCAGAAGCTCAAACATCTTCCTCTGCAGATCACGCCTGTGGATACGGATGCTCCCGCCTCCTATCTCATAGCCATTGAGGACAATATCATATGCCTTTGCTCTGAGTGAAGAGAGTAGTTCTTTATTATTAATATCTCCTGTAAGCATTTTTTCAATATCCTCATCCATGGGTGAAGTAAACGGATGATGCATTGCCTCAAATCTGTCTTCCTCGTCATTCCATTCAAGTAGCGGGAAGTCTGTAATCCATGTAAACCTATATCCTGGCTTTATCAGGTTTAATCTCTTCCCAAGCTCAAATCTCATTCTGCTTAATACATCATGAACAACCTTCTCGTTATCAGCAACAAAGAGCATTAAATCCCCTTCCTCTGCCTCAAGCCTCTGAGCCATCTCTCTGAGAATTTCTTCAGGGAAAAACTTTACTATGGGAGACTCAAAACCATTTTTTACCTTTATCCATGCAAGTCCTTTTGCGCCAAAAGAGACCGCCTCCTCTGTAAGCATATCTATCTCTTTTCTCGAAAGATTTGCCATGCCTTTGCCATTCATTGCTTTTACTCTTCCGCCTGACTGAATCGCATCGAGAAATACCTTGAACGAACCCTTTTCTGATAGGTCAGCCATGTCTTTGAGTTCAAGGCCGATTCGCAGATCAGGTTTGTCAGTACCAAACATCTCCATAGACTCATGGAAACTCAATCTTTCAAATGGTGTTTCAAGCTCCACATCGAGGACATCTTTAAAGAGCCTCTTCATCATGCCCTCAATGTGCTCAATAACATCTTTTCTGTCAGCAAAAGACATCTCCAGATCAACCTGGGTAAATTCAGGCTGTCTGTCTGAACGTAAGTCTTCATCCCTGAAACACTTCACAATCTGGAAATACTTTTCGAGGCCGGAAACCATCAATATCTGTTTGAAAAGCTGAGGAGATTGAGGTAATGCATAAAAATGTCCGGGATTCAGACGACTCGGTACAAGGTAGTCTCTTGCGCCTTCCGGCGTAGATTTCGTAAGCATGGGTGTCTCTATCTCAAGGAATCCTTTTTCATCCAGATAGTCCCTGATAACCTTCGTAGCCTTATGTCTTATAATTAGATTCCTTTGCATCTCCGGCCTTCTCAAGTCAAGGTACCTGTGTTTGAGTCTCAGGGCCTCTGATGCATCAGCAGCATCTTCTATTGTAAAGGGCAGAGGGGATGATTCATTCAAGACATCGAGTTTGTTTACATACATCTCGACCATACCTGTCGGCATATTTGGATTTTCAGTACCAGCAGGTCTTTTCCTGATTTCACCTGAAACAGAGATTACATATTCACTCCTCAAATTGTGTGCAAGTTCGTGTGCAGTACCTGATACATCAGGGCTGAAGACAATCTGGAATATCCCGCTTCTATCACGCAAATCTATAAATATAAGCCCGCCGTGGTCCCTCCGCCTGAAGACCCATCCACACAGGGTAAGATTTTGGCCTATAGCAGATTCCTTTATCTCACCACATCCCTTATCCTGAATCATGCAACCTCCACTTCTTTTTTTATTTTATCTCTCTCCTCAGGCGTTAAATATCTATATGTCCCCGGTTCAAGTTTGCCCAATTCAATGCCGTCAATTTTTATTCTCTTAAGCTTGAGCACAGAATGCCCTATCTTTTCAAGCATCCTTCTGATCTGTCTTTTTTTCCCTTCATATATTATTATTTCAAGCCAAGAATTATTCTCTGTCTCCCTAATCCTCTTTACCTTTACAGGAGCTGTCATCCTTTCTACGAGCTTTACTCCTGTCTTTAATTTCTTAATCTTGTCTTCTTCAAGAATTCCTTTTACCTTAACAAGATATGTCTTTAAAATCTTTTTTGACGGATGAAGCACTGCATGTGCAAAATCACCGTCATTTGTTAATAAAAGCAGACCTTCAGAGTCATAATCAAGTCTTCCCACAGGGAAGACCCTGTATTTTACACCCTTCAGAAAATCTTTTACAGTAGGCCTTCCTTCAGGGTCATGAAGGGATGTAACAACATTCTTAGGTTTGTTCAACATGATATAAACCTTTGGCTCCGGTCTTATGAGGAGTTTCCCATTAACCTTTATATGGTCTTTAACCGGGTCTGCCTTTGTGCCGATGGTTGCAATACGGCCGTTTACAGTTACCCTGCCTTCGAATATCAGGTCCTCGGCCTTTCTCCTTGATGTAATCCCCATCTCAGAGAGAATCTTCTGAAGCCTTTTTTCCATAAGGATAAATAATAACATATTTATTAAAGAGGCAGTTTTTATTTATAGTAAAGTTGTAGCCGCAGCCCCGAATGCTTTCGGGGTTAGGGGAGATTACCAAAAAGAAAAGAGACTACTATGAAATCGTGGAAGGATAATATTTCTTTTATACTCATTGAGCCGAGGGAGCCCGGCAATATCGGCGCCTCTGCAAGGGCAATGAAGAATATGGGCTTTAAAAATCTTGAACTGGTAACCCCGGGATATTTTTTCACCAGCGAGGCAAAACAGATGGCATGTCAGGGGGTTACCATCCTTGAAAATGCGATGGTCCACAAGAGTTTCACAGATGCTATTAAGTATAAGAATCTCATTATCGGTACAACAAGACGGTTAGGTAGGAGAAGAGGGCTTATTGTGCCGTTGAAAGAAAGTGTCAAGAGGATCATCGCTGCTGCTAAAAAGAACAAAGTTGCAATCCTGTTCGGCAGGGAACGCAATGGGTTAACCAATAAAGAGGTCGAGAAATGTGGTCTTCTAATAACAATTCCTGCAGATCCCGAAACTCCTTCACTCAATCTTGCACAGAGTGTGTTACTTGTTGCATATGAACTGAGTCACAAGATGTATAAAACAGAAACACCTATATTAGTTAAACATGAAGCGCTTGAAAAACTTTACAAACATATAAATTCAGCCCTGAACCTGCTTGAATACATTCCCAGAGGGAATAGAGACCTTGAGACGAAAATAATGAGGAACCTGAAACATCTAATAGGCAGAGCGGGGCTGACAGATTGGGAGCTAAAGATGCTTCACGGCATCTGCTCTCAGATAGAGAAGAAGACAAAAGCTTGACTGAGATTATTATTTTCTTCGGGCAAAATACCCTTAAGCATGACAAATTGTCTGTAGAATTGACTCTTATATTTCATAACTCTGAATAAAATTAATGTCTTTTAAAAGGGCATTATTTTTGCTATATTAAGGATTATTGAACAGGCTTGAGAATATCTGAAAAGAGGTTTTATATGTATTCTGACAAATCTTTAATATCTCCCAAGAGGTATTTAAAAAAGGAGGTACTATGAAGGTTACAAAAATTTGTACACGTGGGTTGTTATGGGTGATCATTGTCATGCTTGTGATACCACCCGGAATAATGGCTCAGGATTCCGGACAAACGGTACAGCCTGTCAAGTTTTCGAGAGAAGAGCTGGCACAGATGCTTGCGCCGATAGCCTTGTATCCTGATTCACTTATAGCCGGGATACTCATGGCTTCTACATATCCAATTGAAGTTGTCGAGGCTGAACGGTGGATAAAGCAGAACAAAAACCTTAAAGGTGATGAACTTGACAAGGCACTGCAGGATAAGACGTGGGATTCAAGCGTAAAATCACTCTGTTATTTCCCCGAGGTCATCTATGCAATGAGCGATAATCTTGAGCGGACAACAAGGCTGGGAGATGCTTTTCTGAGTCAGCAGAATGATGTTATGGATACCATACAGGAATTGCGCAGAAAAGCCCAGGAACAGGGAAATCTCAAGACGACAAAAGAACAGAAGGTTATCGTTGAGCAGGAGATTATCAATATAGAACCAGCAGACCAACAGGTCATTTATGTACCAGTATATGATCCGCTCTCTGTATATGGACCGTGGTGGTACCCTGCCTATCCTCCGTATTATTGGTATTATCCGCCCGGTGCGGTTATAGCCAGCGGAATTATCGGCTTTGGTTTTGGTATTTTTGTTGGTCTTGGCATATCCTCATGGAGCTGGTATGATTGGCATCATCATCACATTTATGTAGACATAGATAAGACAAGACGGTTCAACAGGTTCGATAGAGGCAGATGGGACTTTGGCAGACATGTCTGGAGGCACGAGACGGATCATAGAAGAGGGGTTGCTTATAGAGACAGGTCAACGAGTCAGCATTTCGGGGGGCCGTCTTCACGTGCGTCGGAGATAAGGCCGGAGGCACGAGGATATGCAGGCCGAGATTTTGAGAGGCAGACCAGGGAACCCTTGCGCGGTACCATTGAAAGGCAGGGAGGTCTTGGTATGACCGGTAGAAGGATCGAACCCTCAACGGTTCAGAGACCCTTAACGGTTCAGAGACCCTTAACGGTTCAGAGACCCTTAACGGTTCAGAGACCCTTAACGGTTCAGAGACCCTTAACGGTTCAGAGACCCTTAACGGTTCAGAGACCCTTAACCCGGAGCAATGCCTTCAGCGGCATTGGTGATGGGAATTTCGAACGTAAGGCAAGCGAACGCGGTTTCTCGAGTCGGCAGAGTGGTGGATTCCAGAGTGGCGGACAGAGCAGTGGATTCCGGAGCGGCGGGCAAGGCGGTGGGTTCCGAAGGTAGGATTACAGTAACGGCGTTCATGAATTCGGTAGGGTTCATTAAAGGATAAAAAAGGATTATAGATGCGTAAGGGAGGAAAAGAATGAATACATTTAGATGGTATAAAAAGAGTGGTTCACTTTGTCTCACCGCACTGACTGGTATCATAACAGTTGTCATATTCTTGAGCGTAACCTATTCACCTTTGCTTGCCAAAAGCATAAAGCAGAAGAGTTTTGCCTCGCCTGAAGAAGCCGTGAGTGCCCTTGTCGCCTCAGTAAAGACAGATGATAAAAAAGAGATGCTGGCCATTTTGGGCTCTGTTGGCAAAGAATTGATATCTTCCGGCGATGAAGTAGCAGATAAGGCAGGACGTGAAAAGTTTCTCAAAGCCTATGACGAGATGAACAAACTTGAGAAAGCATCCGCCAACAAAATAATTCTTCATATAGGGAAAGATGACTGGTCTTTGCCAATTCCGGTTGTGGAAAAAAGCAAGAAATGGGTTTTCGACACAAATGCTGGAAAGGAAGAGATACTGAACAGGAGGATAGGCAGAAACGAGTTGAATGTTATCGAGGTTCTTCATGCCTATATCGATGCACAGTGTGAATACGCAAGCAAGGATCGTAATGGTGACGGGGTAGTGCAGTTCGCCCCAAAAATTATCAGCACTGAAGGGAAATACGATGGACTCTACTGGGAGGCACAAGAAGGTGAGGAAATGAGCCCCCTTGGTCCTTTTGTTGCTCAGGCAGCAAGCGAAGGATACGCAAAGAAAGGTGGGGGTATTAACCTTTCACCTTTTCATAGGTATTATTACAAAATATTAAAAGGACAAGGGAAATATGCTACGGGTGGTGCATACGACTATGTGGTCAAAGGAAAGATGATCTTAGGATATGCTCTCATCGCTTATCCTGCTCAATACGGTAACTCGGGTATCATGACCTTTATAGTAAATCAGGCAGGGGTTATTTTTGAAAAGGATCTTGGCAAGAATACAGTGAGTATTGCAAAGGCCATGAAAATGTTTAACCCCGACAAAACCTGGAGGGAAGTTAAAGAAATAACGAAAGAGTAACATTCAATAAGAATATTGGGTACTCTATTGTTTTGTGCATAGGATGAAACTGTCAGCATTAAGTCTGTCTTTTCAGTGTGAATTTCCATGATAATCCATACTTAATGAAAAGTATCCGGAGTGCGTGTTAGATGAAGAAGTTAACAATATACTTGAGCAAGAAGAATGGAAAATGCTGACTTAAGTGTAGTAATTTTATGGTTGCACCGGATGTGAAAAGAGCATTTTCACGTGCATATGATGATATTCAGGTAAAATTCCCGAGCTTAGAAGAGTTAATCAAAAAAATATTATCTACACGGTAAGGTGGATTCATGTATTTAGGCGGTTTATGTTTTATTACTGATCGTAAGGCATGTAAACTTTCATGTGAAGAGATGACGTTGAAAGTGCTGAGAGCCGGCTTGAAATGGGTTCAGTACAGGGATAAAGAGAAATCAAGACGCGAAATTTATGAAGAAGCAATCAGGCTAAGAAAACTAACAAAGGACTTTAATGCTGTGCTTATAGTAAATGATTATGCTGATATTGCGCTTGCTGTAGATGCAGACGGGGTGCATCTCGGTCAGGACGACCTGCCGATAGAGGAAGCGCGGAAGATTATGGGGAGTAATAAAATAATCGGTATCTCGACCCATAGTTTAGAGCAGGCGAAAGAAGCAGAAAAAGGGGGCGCTGATTATATCGGTTTTGGCCCTGTATTTCGTACAACAACTAAAGATGCCGGTATTCCGAAAGGGACTGATATGCTGAAGGAGATAAAAAGGCAGGTGCACTTACCAGTGGTTGCAATAGGAGGAATAAACATCGAAAATATCAGGTCGGTTCTTGATACAGGAGTTGATGCAGTTGCAGTTGCATCAGCAATACTCAAAGGTAACATTTTAAAAAATACAAGACGGTTCATGGAGATTATAAGTAATCGGGTGTAAACTACAAAATATGCAGGACAGAAAAGAAGAAAGGGTTTTAATTAAAAAGGATGTCATAATAAATGGCAGTCTGAAGGCTCAGGCATTCGATATCAGTGAAGGTGGCATGTACATATATACACAGGCAGAGTTTAACTCAGGGGATCTACTCGAGTTGGATTTTGATGTTGACGGCGTGCCTATCAAGGTAAAGGCAAGAGTCCAGCATACACAGTTAGGCGTTGGTATAGGGGTGAAATTCAGCGGTCTTTCCCACGAAGAGTCAATAAGGATTAAAAGGCTGTTGGAAAGACTTCAGCACGTTTCTCCGGTTGAGGTCTCTGGTAAAAAGAAGGTACTCCTTATTGATAATGATGTACGATCGAAATCTGTTTATAAAATGAGGCTTCTTCGGGATGACTTTACCGTGTTCGAGGCATCAAATTATCTGGAGGCGGTTAAGTTATTACAAGAGTCAAAGCCGGATATTGTTGTTCTTGATCTCTGGCAGGAGGGTATGGATGGCTTCAATATACTCCAATTGATGCAGATAAACCCAGACCTTAGGATAATCCCTGTCCTTATATTATCCACAAGGAATGTTGCTACTGATGTAGAAAAGGCTATGGCATTAGGAGCAAAGGATTATCTTTTAAAGATGACTACAACGCCGATAAAGCTTTCAGAGAAGATTAGAGCAATATCAGGAGGTTCATAATATGAGGGGGGCTGTATTTATTATTTTATGTTTTTGTCTTGTATCTTTTGGATGTCAAAAGAAAGGGAATGTAATAAAGATCGGCATTGCCGGACCTATGACAGGTGATCAGGCGAAGATGGGCATGGATTTCAAAAATGGTGTCCTGGTTGCTGTTGAGGACTGGAATAATAAAGGTGGAGTCCTTGGCAAGAAGATCGAAATGATAATCAGCGACGACCAGCATGACCCCAAACAGGCTGTCTCTGTTGCAAATAAGATGGTTAATGACGGCGTGGTTGGTGTTATCGGCCATTTTAATTCAAACTGTTCTATCCCTGCATCAGATGTCTATAACAGAGCAGGAATTCCCATGATTACACCTGCATCAACCAATCCACGCCTTACAGAAAAAGGTTATAAAAATGTATTCAGGGTCTGCGGCAGGGATGACCAGCAGGGCAGGGTTGCATCCGATTTTGTTATAAACTATCTTAAACTTAAGGAAATTGCTGTCCTTCATGATAAAACAACATACGGCCAGGGACTTGCAGATGAGTTCAGGAAATTTATCGGTGATAAAGTAAAAGTGGTTTATTATGGAGGGATTATCCAGGGAGATAAGGACTTCAAGATGGTTCTGACAGCAATAAAAAATAAAAATCCCAAGCTTGTCTTTTTCGGTGGTATCTATCCTGAAGCAGGGCTACTTGTAAGGGAGGCCAGGGAGATAGGACTGGACGCTAAGTTTATGAGTGGTGATGGGACAATAGACCCAAAGTTTATCGAGATTGCCGGAGCTCCTGCAGCAGAGGGTACTTATCTTACATTCAGCCCTGACCCAAAGAATATACCATCAGCAAAAGGCTTTATTGATAAGTACCGGTCAAGATACGGAGAGATTGGCCCATATTCTATTTATGCCTATGATGCTGCAAATATTATGTTGACTGCAATTAAAGAGGCTAATTCAACTGAGGGGGTATCAATAATCGATAAATTACATTCGATAGAATTCAATGGCGCCCTCGGGAAGATAAGGTTTGATTCAAAGGGTGATGTGACGGTAGCGCCTTATGTTGTCTGGATAACAAAAGGTGGGAAGTTTGAAGAATACTGGAAACCATAATCCTAACAGAAGATACAGACATTGTTCGAAAATTTATTTAACCTGATGAGTTATTGAAAATATCTTTATTGGTTATATTTGTTAAAATATATCAACTACCATCAGTTAAAGGTACACTAAGGGATCAATCCCGATATATATCGGGATTTACAACATCTGTATCTTCTAATTTTATAATTTGGATTAATATGAATATTTTAAAGGCTGTTAAGGAGAGAAGAAGCGTTCGCGACTTTCAGAAGAAAGGGATACCAGAGGAGATTGTTGATAAGCTCATTGATGCCCTGATATGGGCACCCAGCGCCGGGAACCTTCAGGCAAGAAAGTTTTATTTTATAAAAGATGAAAGAATCAAGAATAAGATTGCAGCTGCAGCCTTAAACCAGAATTTTATTGCAGAGGCACCACTTATAATAGTTGGCTGCACTGACAGCCGTATCTCCAGTAAGTATGGAGAACGGGGGATTTATTTATATTCAATTCAGGATGTTGCGTTAAGTATTATGGGTATGATGCTTGTAGCCCATGAAAATGGGATTGGGTCTACATGTGTAGGGGCATTCCGTGAAGATGAAATTATCAGGATTTTAAATATGCCTTATAATCTAAGACCTGTACTCATTGTTCCGGTTGGTTATCCGTCGAAGATTCCTCATCCTCCCCCGAGGGTGTCAAAGGAAGAGGCAGTGGAGGTGCTGTAAAATGAAAATAGCTGTTAATACCGGCGGTGGCGATGCCCCTGGATTAAATGCAGTCATCAGGGGTGTAGTTCTTGCTGCCTATAAAAAGGGATGGGAAGTTTATGGCATTAAATATGGATATAAAGGCCTGATTGATACAAAACAGATTATACGCCTCACTCCTGAATATGTCTGGGATATCACTAATATTGGTGGCACGATTCTCGGATCAGCGATCAAGGGTGACCCGTTCAAATATCTTGTGGAAAAAGCTGATGGCAGTGTTATTGAGACTGATATTTCTGATACAGTTGTTTCAAACTTCAAGTCCCTGGGTTTTGACGCCCTTGTTGCTATCGGAGGCGATGGCAGCCTTCGCATTGCCAATAAATTTTTCAAACAGGGTATCCCTGTCATCGGGATTCCAAAGACCATTGACAATGACATCAGCGCAACAGATGTTACCTTCGGATTTGATACAGCAGTCAATACGGCGACTGAAGCCATTGATAAGCTTCATACTACTGCCAAATCTCACGACAGGGTTATGGTTGTTGAGGTAATGGGCAGATATGTTGGCTGGATAGCGCTTTATTCAGGGATTTCAGGCTCAGCCGATGTTATCCTGATACCCGAGATACCTTTTGATATTGGAAAGGTATGTAATAAGATAAAACAGCTCGGGCTTATTGGACAGGATTATGCCATTGTTGTAGTAGCAGAAGGGGCCAAACCTGTTGGCGGAGATGTAACGGTAATCGAAAAAAGTCCCGGTGAGGTCAGGCTTGGCGGGATAGGGAAAAAGGTGTCGGATGAAATCGAAGAGAAGACAGGTAAAGAGACGAGGGTCATTGTTCTCGGCCATTTACAAAGGGGAGGTGCGCCCACTACCTTTGACAGACTGCTCTGTCTGAGATTCGGTACTGCTGCAATAAGATTTATTGAGGCTGGCAAGTTTGGGTCAATGGTGGCACTTCGTTCTACAGAAATCTGCGCAGTAACAATTGAAGAGGCAATTGGTCAAATGAGGACAGTACCTCTTGACAGTGATATCATTCAAACGGCAAGGTCTCTGGGCGTCAGTTTTGGTGATTAGAGATTATAAAAACCTCTCTATTTTTGTGCTTGTCTCAACTAACAATTCGTAGTCATACTTCTGGGGTTTTCTTCCAAAACAGGTGCCGAGACTTTCGAACAGGGCTATCTCACTTAGGTCTACCTCTCTCCGTTTTATTATTTCTGCTGTAGATTGATAATGTATCTTATTACCAGCCACATTAACCACTGTATTCCCACTTTTACCTTCAATGAGAAGTATTACAGCGGCAGCTCCTGCCTTTTCTCCGAAATTAACATCGTAGGCCGAAGTATGCCCGGACCTTACAATATGGCCGGGGACTACTTCTCTTACCTCTGGAGCCTCATAGACACCCGGGGCATACATGCCTACCTTCTTCATAAATTCCTTTACCTCAGGGTCGTTTTTTAACCTCTTTTCGAGCTGTTGTCTTACATACCTACCGGCACCTGCAAGCTTCTTGTGACCAAATGCATCGACTCCTGCAGACTCGTCATATAGTAATTCACCAGTGATTGTCTTAATGCCTTCTGATACAACAATTGCATAAGTACCTGCCTTTACATCGCTCCTTTCTATTCGTAAGAAATATCTCCTTTTCATATCCTCATAAACAACATCAAAGTCAACAGGTATCTCTGGAATGAGGATACAATCGGCCTCAGCAGCTACACCTCCCCTCAGGGCTGTGTGTCCTACATATCTTCCGAAGACCTCTAATACCAGGATACGATTGTGGCTCATGCCGGTGGTTTTCAGTTCCCTTGTTAAAACAGCAATCCTGTTGATAGCAGAATCACCACCCACACTGTAGGATTGGAGGTCCAGATCCATTGTTTTTGGAACATGAACACATGGAATGCCCTGAGCCAGAAGGTCAACAATAACGCTGCCTGTATCATCTCCACCACTGATTATTAAGCCATCTATCCCGAATTTCTTGAGACCATTTTTAATCCTCTCATACTTAGCCGGGTCTTGTATCTTCCCGATTTTTACTCTTGAATGACCTGCCTCTGAACCTGCAATCGACGCCTGTATACTGCTTATTCGATCCGCGGTAAGAGCTACTAAATTATCCATGTCAACAAGATTATACAGGCCTGCGTAACCATTGGGGATTACCACTGCTTCAATTCCTGAAGAGTATGCCCTCCGTGCGACGCCCTTTATTACCGCGTTAAGGCCTCCGCAATCCCCGCCGCTGGTAATTATGCCGATTTTCCTGAAGTTTGCCATGCCTTTTCCTCCTTAGAATAGCGTATTCTGCCTTGATGAAATTATAAACCTATTTGACCTAAATAATACAATCA
Source organism: Thermodesulfovibrionia bacterium (assembly GCA_041500225.1). Lineage (GTDB taxonomy): Bacteria > Nitrospirota > Thermodesulfovibrionia > Thermodesulfovibrionales > SM23-35 > 0-14-3-00-41-53. The sequence goes on from JBGQLV010000008.1 coordinate 37,136, forward strand.
TTAGTCCGGGTTAAGGTCATTTATCCTTTCAGCCATATCTTCCGGCATAGGGCTTGAGAATTCCAGATACGCACCTGTAGCAGGATGAGTAAATCCCAATAATTCTGCATGCAGCATCTGTCTTGGGAATAAAATTATTTTCCTGGTCTTAGCCTCAATCTCGACCTTTTTCCCATAAGTCCTGTCTCCAAGCAGAGGATGTCCTATAGAGGCAAAATGCACCCTTATCTGGTGAGTCCTTCCGGTACCAAGCCTTGCCTCAACCAGTGTTGCATTGCCGAATCTCTTAAGTGCCTTCCACCTTGTAACAGCCTCTTTACCTTTCCTCACACGAGTTGACATCTTCTTCCTGTCAGACTCAGAACGTCCTATTTTTAGCGCTATCTCACCTTCGTCTTCTCTGAGATTCCCATAAACTAATGCAATATATTTTCTGTTTATTGTCCTGTGTTTAAATTGTTCAATAAGGTTATAGTAAGCTTTGTCATTCAGGGCTATGACCATTACACCTGAAGTGTCTTTATCAAGCCTGTGTACAACACCAGGTCTCAATGGGCCTCCCACTGTAGTAAGCTTCTTGCAATGGTAAGAAAGTGCATTCATAAGGGTACCATGGGCGTGACCGGCAGCAGGATATACAACCATACCTGCAGGTTTGTTTACAATAACGAGATGCTCATCTTTATAAAGTATTTCTATTGGTATCGGCTCTGGTATAAGCCCTTCAGTTTCTTTATCAGGAATATTTATAGAGATTAAATCTTTTGACTTTAACCTGTAATCTTGACTGACATCTTTGCTATTAATAAGGACATTGCCTTGTGTAATGAGCCTTTGTATCTGCGAGCGTGTAATACCAGTCTTTTTTGGAAGGAATATATCAATCCTCTCACCTGCCTCTGATGGTTGAACAACTATATTTTTAACCTGCATGATAAATTTTACTATAGAGAAACTTTATATTCTATAAATGAGGTTCTCTTCGTAAGCTGTAGAGTTTATCCAGGCTCATAAATAAAGCAATCCCATTCCTCTACCAGGATGGTAAGCCTTTTTTATTGAATTATTTACGAATTCCTTTGCCCTTCTTACTGCTTCAAGAGGGATATGGCCAAGGGCAAATAATGCTGTGACAGCAGCAGAAAAGGCACATCCTGTGCCATGATATTCACCCTTTATCTTTTCTCCTTCTATACTATGAAACTCTCCATCATAATAAAGGTCAAGGGCTATTTCCTCGAGGTGCCCGCCTGTAATAACTACAACCTCGGGACCCATTTCTTTCAATACCTTAGCAGCATCTTTCATATCATTCTTGTTTTCAATCCTGATACCTGTAAAAACAGATGCTTCATATATATTGGGGGTAATTACCTTTGAAAACGGAAAGAGTTTCTCTCTTATCGTATCCAATGTCCAATTATCGACAAGGCTCATGCCAGAGGAAGAGACTGTCACCGGGTCGATAACAAGATTGCTCAATGAATATTCTTTTAACATATCAGCAACAATTTCAACAGCCCATTTGCTATAAAGCATCCCGATTTTTAATGCATCAGGCTTGATATCAGATAAAAGTATGTGAAGCTGTTTTTCAAGGAAATCTCTTTCAACTGGCAAAATGGAATCTACGCCTACTGTATTCTGTGCAGTAATGGCAGATACAACAGAAAGTCCATGAACATTAAAGGCTTTAAAAACCTTTAAATCTGCCTGTAGACCGGCGCCTCCTGTCGGGTCAGAGCCGGCAATAGTAAGAGCTGTTTTCATTTAATCCAAACCATGAATTTGTACAAAGACAGGCAGGGCATAGCATTTTCGCTCATTCTCGTCCCGATAAAATCGGAACTCCGAGGTGAATTCTGTTAAAAACAGAATTCAAACCCGCTCTAATACTATGCCCTGCCTGTATGCATATTTCATAAACTTACTATTTTCTTTTCCGTAGTGCCCTTTCCACTGTTCTTATTGCACAGAACTCGCCGCACATGCTACAAACTTCCTGTTCTGTAGGCGGAACATCAGAACGCCATTGTCGTACCTTTTCAGGATCAAAACTCAATTCTATCTGTCCGTTCCAGTCGAGGTTCTTCCTGCACCTTGCCATTTTCCTGTCAAGTTCTATGGCGCCAGGGATACCTTTTGCAATGTCTGCTGCATGGGCAGCTATCTTTGATGCGATAAGACCTTCTTTTACATCCTCAATATTCGGAAGCCTGATATGCTCTGCCGGGGTTACGTAACACAGAAAATCAGCGCCTGCAGCACCTGCAATTGCACCACCTATAGCAGCTGCTATGTGATCGTATCCCATTGCAATGTCAGTCACCAATGGGCCGAGGACATAGAATGGCGCACCTTTGCAAATCTCTTTCTGAATTTTTATGTTCATTTCGACCTGATTTAAAGGCACATGACCCGGACCCTCGATAATTGCCTGAACTCCGGATTCGAGTGCCCTGTCTCTCAATTCTCCAATAGTCAGCAGTTCTTCAATCTGGCTCCTGTCAGTTGCATCCTCAAGACAGCCAGGACGCAATCCATCCCCAAGACTTAATGTTACGTCATATCTCTTTGCAATCTCTAATAACCTGTCGTAATGTTCATATAATGGATTCTCTTTGTCGTTATAAACCATCCATTCGAGAAGGAATGAGCCGCCGCGGCTCACGATATCAAGAACCCTGCCTTCATCCTTGAGCCTTTCAATTGCCTTTCTTGTCAGGCCGCAATGGACTGTAACAAAATCAACTCCTTCTTCTGCATGGTTCTCGATAATACGAAAAAGGTCATCAGTTGTCATCTTTGAGATTCTGCCATAGTTCTCAGCGGCAATAACTGCTGTCTCATATATAGGTACTGTGCCAACTGAGATAGGGGATTTTGATAAAAGAAGTCTTCTCAGATCCTTAATGGGTCCGCCTGTTGATAGATCCATAACAGCATCAGCGCCATATTTAACAAGTATATCAAGCTTTTCCATCTCATCATCAAAAGAAACCTTATCCTTTGATGTCCCTATATTAGCATTGACCTTTGTCCTAAGACCTTTTCCAATACCTATTGATTTTATATTGTGGTTAATATTTCTTGGGATTACTGTTAATCCCTCTGCAATATCAGCAGCGAGTCTTTCAGGCGATATGCCTTCAGAAAGTGCAACCTCCTTTATTTCATCAGTAATAATCCCTTTTTTTGCTAATTCTATTCTTGTCATTTCAGCAACCTCATAAATTTCTCTGTTGTTTCTTTAATATTTTCTGCAGTAAGGATTGCAGATATTAATGCAACACCGTCAGCTCCAGCCTCTGTTACTTCTTTAACCTTATCCAGTTTTATTCCTCCAATTGCGAATATAGGTATTGATACAATTGCCCTGACTTCTTTCAGGGTTTTAATGCCGATCGATTCCCCGTATTCCATCTTTGATGGCGTCCGGTATATCGGGCCAAGGGTTATAAAATCTGCGCCATCTTTTTCTGCCTCTATAGCTTCATCAATACCATGGGTTGATACACCAATCAGAAGTTTATTGCCCGAAATTTTTCTGACTGCGCGGGCTGGGATATTGTTTTGACCGAGATGTACGCCATCCGCTCCTACAGTAAGTGCAATATCGACCCTGTCATTTATGAACAGCCTGGCGTTATACTTTTTTGTTAACTCTCTCATCATATATGCCATATTCAATAAATCTCTTGGACCTAAATCCTTCTCTCTTAATTGTACTGCCTTTAAACCACCTTTTAATGCGTCCTCAACAGCAGTGAACTGTGAACCGTGAGATGTAAACAATCTTCTGTCTGTTATTAAATAAAGCCTAAGATCTATCAACTCCTTACTTCCCGTCTCATTACATAAAGGCAGGACATGATATTTTCACTCATTCTCGGTCGCAACGACCTCCGAGGTTTTTGCCTCTTTATTTTTAACAAAAAACCTGTTGGGACTATCGGCAAAAAAAGCCGCTCAAATATCATGTCCTGCCTTTTTCTCAAAGCATTCCCTCTATCGGACTGCTTGCAGTGGCATATAATTTTTTAGGAATCCTGCCGGCCTTGTAGGCGAGTCTTCCGGCAATAACAGCATGCTTCATTGCCTTTGCCATTGCAATCGGATCTTTAGCGCCTGCAATTCCAGTATTAATCAATACTGCATCGCAGCCGAGCTCCATTGCTATAGTTGCATCAGATGCAGTTCCTACACCGGCGTCAACAATAACAGGCAGATTCACTGTCTCAAGTATTATCTTTATGTTGTATGGATTCCTGATTCCAAGACCAGAACCAATAGGTGCGCCGAGGGGCATAATAGCAGCAGCGCCGGCATTTTCAAGCCTCTTCGCCATCACTGGATCATCGTTTGTATATGGAAGGACTATAAACCCCTCTTTTGCAAGAATCTCCGTTGCTTTCAAAAGACCCCATGTATCAGGGAAAAGGGTTTTTTCATCCCCGATTACCTCAAGCTTTATAAGGTCTGAGATGCCTGCTTCTCTGGCGAGTCTTGAATATCTCAAGGCATCTTCTACAGTGTAGCAGCCGGCAGTATTAGGCAGTATCTTGTATTTTTTAGGGTCAATGTAGTCAAGCAGGTTCTCAGACTTCCTGTCTATGATATTTACCCTCCTTACAGCAACAGTCACTACATCAGCACCTGAAGCCTCAATTACCTTTTTCGTTTCTGCAAAATCCTTATATTTCCCTGTCCCGACCCAAAGCCGTGACTGGAATTCAATACCTCTAATTATCAACTTATCTTCCATTGCATCTCCTCTTTTATTAAAATATGCTGACAGGGGATTATTATGTAGCTCATTCTCGGTCGCAACGACCTCCGAGGTTTTTGCCTCTTTGTTTTAAATTTACTTTAAAGACTATCGGCAAAAAAATCCGCTCCATAACAATCCCCTGCCATCATATTCATCTTCATCCACCTCCAACAAAATTCACTATCTCAATTTTATCTTCGTTATTCAGCCTGAAGGTTGAGTAGGCAACCTTCTTTATTATAGATAGATTTACCTCGACAGCAACCTGACCTGGCTCAATCCGAAGTTCATTAAGAAGCTCCATTATGGTTCCAGCATTTGATGTCTCAAATATTTCTCCGTTAACTATAAGTCTCATAAAAAATAAAAAACCGTATCTTGTCAGCCCCGTCTGATCCGCAGGGGTGGAAAGGATACGGTCTATTTCCCTTCCCTACGCCGGCATTATCCGTATCAGGTTCATGGGGTCTCCCACTAAATCGGGACTCTCAGGCCTTACAGCCTCCCCCAGGGGTTGATTTAAGTATAGATTACGACTTTAAAGAAAGTCAACGATCACGAGTAACTCCGGGAGCAGGGTTTAAAATGCAGGAAACAGTAGAATTATAAATTCCACTCTCTATATAATAAAATCATCATCACTTATATCATTAATAGAACTATTTGATGTGCTCGTTATCTTTATCTTGTAGTCGTTACCGGGAGTCTGTGTAGAAGAGATTCTCCACCTATATAAACCGCTTCCTCCACTTCCTTTCGATACTCTGGAAGTAATTGTACGATTTAAAACTCCGCCTTTAAATAATTCAATCTTCACGGAAGAACCGGGATTCCCTGTGTAGGTCCACTGGATTGTTTGAGTAATACCTACTGCCCAATTCTCCCCTCCATTTGGAGATGTAACCGTAATGGTAGGAGCAAGTATATTGAAACAGTCATTACTTGTGTCATTATAAGAACTATTCGTTGTACTTGTGATTTTTATTCTATAGTCATTTCCAGGAGTCTGTGTAGAAGGGATAGTCCAGTTATAGTAACCTCTACTTGTAGAAGTTCTCGAAGTAATGATTCTGTTGAATATATCACCTTTGAAGAGTTCAATCTTCACATAAGAACCGGGATTCTTTGTGTAGGTCCAGCGGATTGTTTGAGTATTACCTCCCACCCAATTCTCCCCTCCATCCGGGGAGGATACGGTGATTGTAGGTGTGGGAGCCGACTGATTAACGGTAAATGTCCGCCCTGCAATGGTCATAGTCCCGGTCCTTGATGTACCTGTATTGGCTTCAACTGAATAATCTACAGTTCCATTACCCATACCACTGCTACCAGAGAGGATTGTGATCCACGAAACATTGCTTGTAGCTGTCCAGCTACATTCACTCTGGGTTGTAACATCTGCACTTCCAGATCCACCAGATGCAGAGAATGATTGGCTTGTCGGCGAGATAGAATAAGTACAACCCACTCCAGTAAAAGTAACATTGAGGGTCTCAAACTCCCTACTATAGTAGTTGTAAGGAGGGTCGTAGAACGTACAATCATAGTTCATCTGCATGGGCATGTGGAAAAGCCCGTTGGTCCGCTTTCCTCCAGCTGTTCCCCAACTATTCAGTACAATCCAGTAATGATTAGCTGGATTCGGGTCGTCATCGTTATAACCGACAATCAGCACCGCATGACCGCCGCCTGAGTAGTCATCCCATGTGTGGTCACAGTAGAGGTTAGGATTCCATAGTGTTGATTCAGATTGATTATTCCAGAAATTAAAGAACGCATTCCAATCAGTCTGGTTGGCTAAATAAAATGCGAACCAGACACCTTTATTCTGGTTAAGGATGTTCTTGATGTTAGTAATCGCTGTGGATTGGCTTATCCCCATTGTATTAATTACTTGTTCCTGGATAGATATGATGGGATAATCCGGAGTCACCGAAATACTTCCGCAGGGTAGAAGACTTGAGTTGTTCGAACACTGCCTGGAGCCATCTGCGTAGGAGGCATTCGGGTTAGCCCATGGGATAGAAAACCCCTGTCCTCCGTACCAACTTATGAACTCCGTTAAATTCCCACCACAGCATGCATAATAATCATTTTTACAGGAATTAAGAAACTGTATGGAAAACCGGTCATTGATTACATTTTGGACACCAAGGGCTAATTCCATAATACCTGTTCCTGCCCATACCCAGCAGTTACCACAGCTACCCTGATTCCGCTCGCTCGGTGTATATTGAATATAATCCAAAAGATTGACTGAAGTACTAACAGATTCAGCTTGAGCCCGTATGAGTCGCGCCTTGATCCCATCATCAATTACAGCCCTGGGAGCTTTTTTATAATCCTCTTTCCATTTATGGCGGGTATCTCTATCAGGACGCATAATAGAGGCATTAAGCGAATCATTATTATTAGGTAATACATCCTGAGACCAACCATTACTTCTTATAGGCAGTAATAAAGATAGACCTAAAATAATCCACACAAATCTATTTTTCATGACACACCTATTTTGATAGTAACATAAATATGTACTATCCGATAGCGATTCCTTATATTAGTTCTCAAAGTAATCATCAAGCCTTATATATGGAAACTCAAAAAGTACTGGTGTACATGTTCCTTTAATAATCACCTTAAGATAACAAGCAAAAACCTTGCCAATTTTTATTCCGTACTTCTCCAAGAATTTTGGCCCCGGGTATGAAGAATTGCTGAGCAACAATAAAAATTCCTTCCCTTCTGTCTGTGCATATGCTTCCTTAATTTCCTGGTCAGGGGTGAATAGAAATTTTACCTCATCCCTTTCGTATGGATAACTATCAGGCTCACTCTTTTTAGTAATCGAGATAATCTTTGCACGTCCTTCGTATACCTTATACTCACATTGTCCCCCTATCAAATGTTCCCCCTTCCCCTTATCTTCTGTAAAGGTTGAAAACGCACATATAAAAAGAACAATTAAGGCAGAAAATATCAGTCTCATGACATAATCTGTAATTTTTCTTTTACATCCCCAAAAAGTCACCATAATAACCTTTCACATTATGCTTACCTGTTACCGAGGACTTTTTTCCCGGAAACAGTGATATAGAGTTTTAAATCCTCCATAACTAATAATATACTAAAAAATAGCTTAAATTGATGTGACGAGTGTCACAAAAGGAGTTTTTTTACTCCGACTAATGCAACTGAATAACCTTATCTCGGCCCCGAGTCGTACTGACAAGTTAAATAATTTTTTGTCCGCCTTGGCGGATTGCATTATAAGGGGTAAGAAGATAGTCAACTCAAAGACTATTTATCTTATGTGCCAGGCATCCTGCCCCAAAGCCATTGTCTATATTCATTACTGCAATCCCCGGCACACAGGAATTCAGCATTGCAAAAAGTGCGGTTAACCCGTTGAGGCTTGTTCCGTATCCGATTGAGGTCGGAACTGCAATAATTGGCTTATCAATAAGGCCGCCGACAACGGAAGGAAGAGCTCCTTCCATACCTGCAACGACTATAATTACCCTTGCTGAATTAAGGGATTTTTTGGAATCGATAAGCCTGTGAATTCCTGCTACCCCAACGTCATAAACTGTCTCGACCCTGCTCCCAAGAAATGATGCTGTAACCGCTGACTCTTCTGCAACAGGTATATCAGATGTCCCGGCAGAAATTATAAGAATGTGACCCTTTTTCTTTTCCGCCCCAGCGGATCTCCGATTCTCACCATTTACTGATATTGTTCCTGATAAAGGATGAAAGACTGCATTTTTAATTTTGAGGCTACCATATATCTCTTTTGATGCTTTTGTAATTAATAATTTTTTGCTTTTTTTGAATATGGAGCGTGCTATAACAATGATATCTTCTATTCTCTTACCTTCAGCAAATATCACTTCCGGAATCCCCTGTCTTATATGCCTGTGGTGGTCAACCTTGGCGAAGGACAGGTCTTCATAGGGGAGATGTTTTAGTTTGTTAAAGGCAGTATTTACACTCAACTTCCCTGATTTTACAGATCCAAGAATTTTTTTTATTTTTGACCCATCCATTTAAAACCTAAAAACTATCCATAAAATTCCGTTTTCAAAGAGCGTTCCAATAAATCTTTGACAGCAAGAACAGGATCCTTATCCTTATAAAGAACCCTGTAGACCTGCTCTATAATAGGCATCTCAATGTTATATTTTTTTGATAGTTCGAATGCAGATTCCGCAGTTGCCACTCCTTCTGCAACACTTCTTGTCTGATCTAAAATTTCTTTAAGCTTCATGCCCTGTCCAAGTTTAATACCTACAGTATAATTCCTTGATAGAGGACTTGTGCATGTGAGAACCAGGTCTCCTATCCCGCTGAGTCCTGAGAATGTTTTTTCTTTTGCGCCCATTGCAACACCCAGCCTTATCATTTCAACAAGCCCTCTTGTTATAAGTGAGGCTCGTGCATTATTGCCAAGACCAAGGCTATCAGAGATTCCAGATGCTATTGCCATCACATTTTTTAAAGCCCCTCCGATTTCTACGCCAAGTATATCGTCATGGGTATAGACTCTGAAATTGTTTATATTGAACATTTCTTGAAGTATAAACCCTATATTTTTATCTTCTGTTGCGAGTGTAACAGCAGCAGGCAATTTTTTTATTACCTCTTTTGCAAAACTTGGACCTGAAAGTACTGCAACAGGATGGGCTGAAAGTTCTTTTAAAATACACGAAACCGTCAGAAGAGTTCCTCTTTCTATGCCTTTTGATGCACTGATGATTATTGCCTGATCCGGTATAAAAGGGAAGGCTTCTTTGAATACAGCCCTTGTATACTGTGCAGGCACGGCATTCAGGACATAGCGCGCTTTTTTTACAGCATCATCAATACTGTGTGTAATCCTGAGATCATCGGGAAGTGTAATATCCGGCAGATATGCGTTGTTTATTCGCGTGTTATTTATCTCCTCAGCGACATTTTTTTCACGGACCCAGAGGGTTACATCGTAGCCTTTATTTGATAGGAGGCATGCAAGGGTTGTTCCCCAGCCACCAGCACCTATAACAGAAATATAACTCATGGTTTAACCTTTACCATTTTATATGATACACGATACACAATTTTTTAATCTTAAGAATTCCTCGATGCTCTGCATTTGCGTTAAATAGAGTCTGTTTATAAACTCAGTATTTGTCATCCTCCGGCTTGACCGGGGGATCCAGAAGGTATTGAAAACACTGGATTCCCTCCGTCAATACGTAAGACGGATTCGCGAGAATGACGACTTTTTATGGAAATGACAGTTTATAAACCTAAATAGCTTATTCCTAATTCTGTTGTCATTCCCGCTTGTCGGGAATCTTTCCTCAAGAAGGATTCCGGACAAGCCAGAATGACATACTGCGTAAATATGATACCGAGCATCTTGCTGCGGAATAGTTCATTCATGTGTCTTGTATCTTATTTAATCTGTGCTTTTTCGATCTTGACCCATGTATCGCGTAATGTCACCGTCCGGTTAAATACAAGTGCCCCATCTAAAGAATCAACCGAATCCACGCAGAAGTATCCCAGTCTCTCAAACTGGTATCGACTTCCTGGTGCTGCGCCTGCCAGACCTGGTTCAACACGGCATGACGTCAATATCTCCAGCGATTTAGGATTCAAAAAAGATTTGAAATCACGACCCTCTTCTTCATCACCTGGATTTTCTTTTACAAAGAGATGATCGTACAGGCGTACTTCAGCTTCGATCGCATGTGCAGCCGAAACCCAGTGCAGCGTTGCCTTGACCTTGCGTCCGTCCGGCGAATCGCCACCCCGTGTCTTCGGATCATAAGTGCAGTGCAATTCCACCACTTCGCCTGTTTGTTCATCTTTAACCAAACTTACACATTTAATAAAATAAGCATAACGTAACCGTACCTCACGACCAGGGGCCAAACGAAAATATTTTTTTGGTGGGTCCTCACGAAAATCCTCTTGTTCGATGTATATCACGCGCGAAAAAGGGACCTTTCGTGTCCCCATACCTGGGTCCTCCGGATTGTTAACGGCTTCAAGCTCTTCTACCAGGTTTTCCGGATAATTATCTATGACCACCTGAAGTGGACGCAACACAGCCATAACACGAGGCACTCGTTTATTTAAATCTTCGCGGAGACAATATTCAAGCAGAGCTAAATCTACTAAACTTTCCCTCTTGGCAACTCCGATGCGGTCGCAAAAATTTCTGATTGATTCAGGCGTATAGCCGCGTCTTCGAACCCCGGCTATAGTAGGCATTCTCGGATCATCCCAGCCACTAACATAACCTTCTTCCACAAGCTGTATTAATTTCCTTTTACTTAAAACAGTCTGGCTTAGATTGAGACGTGCGAATTCTATCTGCTGCGGATGATAGATTTCTAATTCATCAAGAAACCAGTCATATAGAGGCCGATGATCTTCAAATTCCAATGTACAAATAGAATGGGTAATACCCTCAATTGAATCAGAAATGCAATGGGCAAAATCGTACATCGGATAAATGCACCATTTGTCGCCAGTCCTGTGATGTGTTGACCGTAAGATACGATAGATGACAGGATCACGCATATTTATATTTCCAGATGCCATATCAATTTTTGCCCGGAGTGTGCGGGAACCATCCTCAAATTCACCAGCCTTCATTTTATCAAACAAATCCAGGTTCTCTTCGACTGAACGATTACGATAGGGGCTATTCCTGCCGGGCTTAGTCAATGTACCGCGGTATTCTTTTATTTCATCTGCGCTCAAGTCACAAACATACGCCTTGCCGGCTTTGATTAACTGTACAGCGTACTCATAGAATTGCTCGAAATAGTCAGAGGCGTAGAACAGCCGATCCTGCCAATCAAATCCGAGCCATCTAACGTCTGTTTTGATCGATTCCACATATTCCACTTCTTCTTTGCTTGGATTGGTATCATCGAATCGCAAATTGCAAAGACCTCCGAATTCAGCAGCGATACCGAAATTAAGGCAGATAGATTTTGCGTGTCCAATATGCAGATAACCGTTTGGTTCCGGAGGGAATCGAGTATAGACGCGACCGCCGTACTTGTTTGTCTTCAAGTCTTCAGCAATAATATCCCGGATAAAGTCAGAAGGTGGAGAAGAAGTTATATCTTTCATGGCTTTATCTCTATTGTCTTTATCGCCTTCTCCAACCTTTTCAGTGTCTTTTCCTTACCGGCAATCTTGATCACCTCGAATATTCCAGGGCTTTCTGTCTTGCCAGTCATAGCGACCCGGACAGGCTGGGCAAGGTTGCCGAGCTTAATACCGTGTTTTTCGATTATTGAGGTAAAAACTTTTTCTATCTCTAATGCTGAAAAATCAGAAATGGAAACGAGGCTGTCTTTCAACTCTATCAAATAAGGAAGACTTTTTTCATTAAGAAATTTTATCTTTGCTTTTTCATTATATTCAACATCCTCTGAAATATAATACCGCAAAGAATTAGCAAGTTCAATAAGGGTCCTTGAGCGTTCTTTCTGGGTATCAATAGCCTTTGATAACCACTCTTTATCTAATGTCTGACCTTCACTTATAACTTTCTCTTTGCTCAGAAATGGCACAACCATTTCAGCAAGCTCTTCAGCGCTTGAATTAATAATATACTGGCTGTTTAGCCATAGAAGTTTCTCAGGGTTGAAGACAGCAGCAGATTTTCCGACCTTATCAAAAGAGAAATACTGTATCAGCTCATCCCTTGTAAAGATCTCCTGATCTCCATAAGACCATCCAAGGCGAACCAGATAATTAACAAGTGCATCGGGAAGATACCCCATTTCTTTATATGCCATAACTGAAACTGCTCCATGCCTCTTACTGAGTCGTGTCTTATCAGCACCTAAAATCATCGGGAGATGTGCAAACAAGGGTACTTCATAACCGAGGGCATTGTATATATGTATTTGTTTTGGAGTGTTGTTAAGGTGGTCATCACCTCTGATAACGTGTGTAATATTCATATCCACGTCATCAACGACTACAGTAAAATTATATGTAGGTGTCCCATCGGAGCGCATGATTATAAGGTCATCGAGGTAGGCATTATCAAAGACTGTTTTGCCCTTTATTAAATCATTTACGGCAGTCTCTCCTTCCCGAGGCATCCTGAAACGGACTGCGGGATTTTTTCCGGGTATGGGATCTTGCAGGTTTCTGCACCGGCCGTCATATTTTGGTGATTTACCTTGCACCAGTGCCTCCTGCCTTCTTTGCTCAAGTTCTTCAGGTAAGCAATAACAATAATAAGCCTTTCCTTCATTTAAAAGTTTTTCTGTATATCTTCTATAGACATCAAACCTGTCTGTCTGCCTGTATGGTCCTTCATCCCAGTCAAGGTCGAGCCATTTCATTCCTTCAATGATTGCATCTATATATTCCTCTGTTGAGCGAGTCCTGTCAGTGTCTTCAATCCTGAGTATAAATGTGCCTTTATTATGTTTTGCGTAAAGCCAGTTAAAAAGCGCTGTTCTCGCTCCACCTATATGCAGATGTCCTGTTGGACTTGGTGCAAACCTCACTCTTACCATTACTTATCCTCCTCATCAAATACACACACTCTCATAACGCCCGCTTAAATTCCATTTTCAAAAATCTTTTTGTCTCATCTGATACCTTAAATCTTTCGTCTCCTCTGAAGCCGGCAATCCACACAATATCATCCCCCGACATAATTATTGGTATTTCATTCCGTTCATCTCTCGGAACCTTTTCATCCACAAAATAGTCCTGGAGTTTCTTCCTTTTTCCGAATCCCATAGGATGGAAAAAATCACCATTCTCCCTTGGCCTTACAATAAGTATAGTTCCTGTTTTATCTGCATCAAATACAGCTATTGTCTTTCCATCTCCATAGCTGTCCACGTTATCCTCTATGGATGCTTTTATCACAGCCCTGCTTTCCTTGGAAACAAACTCCCCGGGCACATTTAGTGTAAAGGTCCCCAATCTCAGAGGAATTTCGGATGTAATCACCAGTGTTGAATAATTCTTTATAACCCTTAGTCCCTTTGGAAGATAAATCCTGTCTCCCTGTCTCCCGTGTCTTATTAAATCAATTATATCTTCTATATGAATGAATTCTATACCTCTAATATTTTTTGTCGCATCTATGGCCCTTCTCAGAACTCTTCTGAGTATAACCTTCTCCATTGCCTCCAACGGTATGAGAAATAAATCTATGCGAAAATCCGTCTTCTTGCATATTAACTTCATCAGGGTCTTTGTGACGATGATATCAAAATATTTTTCTTCTTCTCTTAATATCTCCATCGTTTGTGATACAATTTGTGCAATTTGAGGATTAATCGTTTTGATTTCAGGGATAAATGAAAGTCTAAGCCTGTTCCTGAGGTAATCTTTTTTGAGATTTGATGAATCAATAATGTAGTTGATTCTCTGTTCATCAAGGAATCCTTCAATTTCCTTCCTCTCAATCTCAATCAACGGCCTGATGATATTTGCCCTTACCGGCGGAATACCTGAAAGCCCTCTTGGGCCTGATCCTCTGAAAAACCTTATGAAGAATGTTTCGAGCTGGTCATCTGCTGTATGGCCCAATGCGATTTTATGCGCCTTGATCTTATAAGCTGTTTCTTCGAAAATCCTGTAACGCAATTCCCTTGCAGCTTCCTGCTTGTTCAGACCTTGTTCTTTTGAATAGGTCTTTACATCAATGACTTTTGTAGTAAAAGGAATGGAAAGACCCGCACAAAGTTTTTTACAGAACTCTGTCTCTTCCGGTGTTTCTTCCGGCCTCAGGCCATGATCAATATACACAGCATGTAAGTCGAGCTTGAACTTATCTTTAAGGTTATTAAGTACACAAATGAGACATACCGAATCAGGCCCGCCTGAAAGTCCTACAAGAATCTTTTCTCCTGCAGAAAGCATGGAGTGTTTTTTGATAGTGGCAATAACTTTAGTAATAAGGTTCGCAGCCAACACTATTTCAACTCCAGGAATCTTTATTTAATCTTTCGCGGTATTCTTCCCATTCAATGGGCAGGAGATATTTCTTCTTGGTGTTACATTCCTTGCAGGCGGGAACGACATTCCCCTTGGACGATTTACCACCCCGTATTATTGGAACTACATGTTCCATGGTAAGTTCTTTTGGGGATACTTTTCTTCTACAGAAATAGCAGATGCCTTCCGCACATTTCCTCTTCCACCACTGAGATTTTCTGAGCGCTTGTGCTTTTACCTTTTCCCTTTTAATCTCTTCTTCAGTGACGTATGAAATAAAAGGTTCCATAAAAAATATTTTAACCCAAGTAATGCAATTGTCTGTGACTCATAGAGAGATAATGCAGATGTAATTAGAAATTATTGGAAAAGCTTGCCCAGACCGCCTAAGCCGGGTAACTGTAAGCCTCCAGTTAGTTTTGACATCTCATTATTTACCATTTCCTGCGCACGGCGTAAAGCTTCATTTACTGCTGCTATAATAAGATCCTGAAGCATTTCGATATCGTCTGGATTAACAACATCCTTTTCAATTTTTATTGAAATAATTTCTCCTGCTCCACTTGCTACTACGGTAACCATACCACCACCTGCAGTTGCCTCAACAGTCTTTTTCTTTGCCTCTTCCTGCATCTCTGCCATTTTAGTCTGAAGCTTCTGAGCCTCACGCATGATATCTCCAAGCATTTTTTTTGACATGTCATCCTCCATTTATTTCAGTATACATCTAAGTGTTGCAAAACTTGTTATTGATATGGGAAGCAGATGTGCTGGAAAAGGCCTGCCAGCGACACCTTAAAGCCCTTCAGATTGGCCAGCCAGCCTTCTTGTAAGATGCACTTGCTGTTAGAATTGCAGTCATGTGAATCATAATGAAATCTTGTCGCTTTGCAGGGGTTTTTCGGCATATCTGCTTCCCTTTTTATACAACGTTTAGGTACATAATCAAAAATTCTATTTTCTGTCTTCCGTTATCGGTCTCACATCCACGATCCTACCCTCGAAAAGTTCGAGGACCTCTTTGATCGCCGGGTCTGCCATGACCTCTTCCTTCAAATCTTTTTTACGGATTGTCTTTTTCTTTGCAGTTTCTACTTCTATCTCTATTTTAGTTCCAAGTTCTTCTGAGAAGATTTGCTCTATTAATGCTGTATTCTTTTTAATAGAATCTGCAAAAAGTGAATCTCCTCCATTAAGGGTCAGAACCAGTTTATCTCCGACAAATTTGAAATTTGCCTTTGATATTTTTGAGGCAAGCGGCGGCGCCATCTTTTTTATGACTCTGTCCATGATTTCATCTGTTAGAGGTTTACTCTCTACTTGTTTCCCAAAAGATTCCTGCACAGCAGGTTCCGGTGATGGTACAGTCTTCACTTTTTCATCCGGCAAACTCTGTTCGATACTTTTTGTTTTACCTCCAACGACCTTTTCTTTGGTATCTTCCGCAAACCTCCGGACCTCAAAACCTTTGGCCTGAGGCTTCGAGTTTTCTATCTCCGGCCCCGACTTTATATATGTCTCTATATTTTCCATAAGCTCTTTCAGAGGTTTAATACCACTCAGAAAACTCGCCTTTATGAGGGACATTTCAAAGGCAAGGCTTGCTGATGATGCATTTCTTATATCAATTTCTGTCTTTAATAATTCCGCGAGTATAAGGGTAAGCTGCTCTTCAGATGTCTTTAACAGGATATCTTTGATAATGTCCATTTCCTCTTTACTCAGGTCAAGTATTTCCTCAGGTTTTTTCACAATACTTGCAACAAGCATATCCCTGAAAAACTGAACAAGTTCTTTGGTAAAAGATCTGGTATCAGTGCCCTTTTCCACAAGCTCGCCTGAAATCTTCAGTATCTCCTCTCTGTTTCCTTCAATCAGTGCCGCTGAGAGCTGAGAAAGAAGCCCAAGGTCTGCTATTCCGAGAAGATTTTTAACATCAGACTCTTTTATATCAGATGAAAATGATGATATCTGATCCAGGATTGTGAGTGAATCTCGCAGGCTTCCGTCTGCAGCTCTCGCAATCATTTCAATGGCAGGACCAGATATGTTAATACCTTCAGCATCCGATATCTTTTTCAACCTCTCCTTTATATTATGCTTGGGTATCCTCCTGAAAGGCAGGTGCTGACAACGTGAAATTACGGTCGGGGGGATCTTTTTTGGGGCTGTTGTAGCAAGGACAAAGACAACATGAGGTGGTGGTTCTTCAAGGGTTTTTAACAGTGCATTAAATGCAGCATCAGACAGCATATGAGTTTCATCAATGATGTAAACCTTATATCTACCACCTGAAGGGACATATTTCACCCTTTCCCTGAGGTCTCTTATATCATTAACGCTGTTGTTCGATGCACCATCTATTTCCATCACGTCCATAGAATAACCGTCTGTTATCGAAGTGCAAAATGTACATGTACCGCATGGAGTAGATGTTGGGCCATCTTTACAGTTCAGCGCCTTTGCGAGTATCCTTGCTGTAGAGGTTTTACCAACCCCTCTTGGACCGGAGAAGAGATAAGCATGTGCAATTTTTCCCTGATCTATAGAATTTTTAAGAAGACGTATTATGGATTCCTGACCGATAAGGTCATCAAACGCCTGAGGTCTCCATTTTCTTGCAAGGACTAAATAGCTCATATCCCTCTTAAAATATTCAGTTATTAAGTGTATTACCTGCTTTTCTGTCTTTCTGCAGCCTGAGAGCGGCTACCTGCGGCACCCAGGAAAAATGCTTACCGCTGCTTCCTTCCGGATCTGACGGAGTTCGCACCCGCCTGCTGCGAAGGGCCGTTCCCAGGCTGCAGAAAGACATCCAGCTAACGCTGGAGGTTGAAAGTCCCAGATAAATTCAGGGTATTTTAATTCGAACTCATAATTCATAACTTTTAACTGTCTTAAGTGGCGGAGAGAGTGGGATTTGAACCCACGGTACGGGTTTAGCGTACACACGATTTCCAGTCGTGCTCCTTCGGCCTCTCGGACATCTCTCCCTAACCTTTATGATTTAAAACTTCCTGCTACAGGGTTTCCTTATTTTGTCATTCCGCACTTGATGCGGAATCCAGCTTTTTTTCTCTGGATTCCTGCTTTCGCAGGAATGACAATAGACAACATATGTTCAAGTTTTTAGATCCCCTGCAGCTTGCTGCGGGGTTCCTCATTTTAAAGAGTAATGCAAAATTAGTAATAAGACAAGATAACGGTATAAGTAATATTACTTACTATTTAAGATTAATGAAAAAGCAGGTATAAAATCAAGGTTACGTTGAAAGCTTTTTTTTCAGTAACTCATTCACCATCTGAGGGTTTGCTTTCCCTTTAGTTAATTTCATTACCTGACCTACAAAGAACCCCATGAGCTTTTCCTCGCCAGCCTTATATCTTTCAACCTCTTTTGGATTCTTTGCAATCACATCATCAACAGCCTTCTCTATCTCCCCCGAATCGCTTATCTGTATTAATCCTTTCTCCTTAATAATAGCTTCTGCAGTTACTTCCTGCATTTCCATTTTTACTTTTAGCATTGGCAAAGTAACATCAAGTGTTGTTTTAGTTTTTTTATACATTTCTTCAAAGACAGTCTTTGCTATCTTTCCGCTGATAGTGCCATTGTCTATGAGTTTCAGCATATCAACAAGCTGTTTCGGCTTCAGGGGACAGTCTTCAAAGGATTTATTGTCCACGTTCAACAATTTCATTAAATCACCTTTTATCCAGTTTGCAACTGCCTTTGGTTGGCCGCCAAGTTTCACGGCCTCTTCGAACCAGTCAGACGTTGATTTTTCCGATACCAGCAGATCAGCGTCATATTCAGGCAGAGTGTATTCTTCAACAAAACGCTTTCTCTTTATGTCCGGTAATTCCGGCAGGGATGACTTTATATCATTAATCCATTTTTCTTCGACCATAATAGGCACAATATCCGGCTCAGGGAAATAACGATAATCATGTGCCTCTTCCTTCGAGCGCATTGATTGTGTTGTACCAGTTGAAGAATCCCATAACATCGTTTCTTGCACAATTTTCCCGCCGTCTTCTAATACCTTTGTCTGTCGCTTTATCTCATAATCAAGTGCCTTCTCAACGAATCTGAATGAATTAATGTTCTTAATCTCTGCCTTAACTCCAAATCCATTTTGACCAACAGGTCTTACAGATACATTTGCATCACACCGCAGGGAACCCTGCTCCATATTACCGTCGCAGACACCAAGATACCTGAGAATGGTTCTGAGTTTTTTCATATACTCTACTGCTTCCCCGGGACTTCTGATATCCGGTTCAGAGACAATTTCCATAAGAGGTACACCAGCCCTGTTTAAATCCACAAAACTGTAACTGCCTGCACCCTCATGGATGTTCTTCCCTGCGTCTTCTTCCATGTGAATTCTTGTAATACCAATTTTTTTAATATTACCGTCGACAACTATTTCAGTGTATCCGTGCTCGCATATCGGAAGTTCGTACTGGCTTATCTGATATCCTTTTGGAAGGTCGGGATAAAAGTAGTTCTTTCTTGCAAACCTGCTATATTGAGAAATTTTGCAGTTCATTGCTAAGCCGCTTTTTATAGTAAACTCAAGGGCCTTTTTGTTCAATACAGGAAGTACGCCTGGCATCCCAATACATACCGGGCATGTCTGTGTATTGGGTTCGGAGCCGAATTTTGTTGAACAGCCGCAGAATATCTTTGTGTCTGTCAACATCTGTGCATGAACCTCAAGACCGATTATCACCTCGTATTTCATAGGTCTGGCCTCCTCCTGTGCCATCCGCTGCTCTGCTCATAGGCATATGCGACTTTTAAAATTGACTCTTCATCAAAATGCCTTCCGATCAACTGCAGACCGATCGGCAGATTATCTGATGTAAATCCGCATGGAACGGAAATACCGGGAACTCCGGCAAGATTAACCGAAATTGTGAATATGTCAGACAGATACATCTGAAGAGGGTCGGCAGTCTTTTCGTCAATTTTAAATGCAGAAGTTGGTGAGGTAGGTGTTACAATGACGTCTGCCTTCCTGAATGCTTCCTCAAAATCCCTTTTAATCAAAGTCCTCACCTGCTGGGCTTTCTTGTAATATGCCTCGTAGTATCCGGATGAAAGGGCATAAGTGCCGAGCATTATTCTCCTTTTGACTTCAGCGCCAAATCCCTGTGCCCTCGTGTTCATATACATATCCATTAAATCCTTGCCCTCTGCTCTGAAGCCGTATTTCACGCCGTCATAGCGTGCAAGGTTAGATGATGCCTCTGAGGTCGCAAGGACATAATAGGTTGCAACCGCAAATCCTGTATGCGGTAGAGATACCTCAACAGGGATTGCACCGAGTGATTCAAGTTTTTTTATAGCCTCTTTTACTGATAACTCAACTTCTTCATCCATCCCTTCAATAAAATATTCATTTGGAATTCCGAGCCTCATTCCCTTTATATCCTTTCCGAGGACTGCTGTAAAATCAGGCAGAGGAACAGGCGCTGATGTAGAGTCAAGAGGGTCATGGCCTGAGATAGCATTCATTAATATCGCAGAATCTCTTACATCTTTTGTAATCGGCCCTATCTGATCAAGTGATGAGGCAAAGGCAACAAGACCATATCTTGACACCCGGCCATAAGTTGGCTTTAACCCGACAACCCCGCACAAAGCAGCAGGCTGCCTGATTGAACCCCCTGTATCTGAACCGAGCGCGGCAATACATTCATCGGCAGCAACTGCTGCTGCAGACCCACCGCTTGATCCCCCCGGGATTCTCTCAAGTCCCCATGGATTTCTTGTAGTATGAAAGCCTGAATTCTCTGTTGATGAACCCATTGCAAACTCATCCATATTTGTCTTCCCGATAAGTATATATCCCTGCCGGATGAGCCTTGATGTGACAGTGCTTTCATACAGTGGTACAAAATTATGTAGTATTTTAGATGCACAGGTTGTGCGGATATCCTTTGTGCACATGTTGTCCTTGATGGCAATGGGAATTCCAAGTATGGATGTATTGCTTTGTTTTCCCTCCAGATGAATCTTCTTTTGTGCTTCGTCAGCCATTTTCATGGCTCTATCTCTTGTTATGGTAACAAATGCCCTTACATTCTCCTCAACAGCATCTATTCTCTGATAGACAGAGTTGACTACATCTTTAACAGAGACTTCTTTTCTATCTAATAAATCTCTTACCTCTGAAATTGTAAGCCTATAAAACTCCAATACGTCCTCCTATATTAGTCTAATAAAATCAGGGTATCTTTCCTTGAAAGGTTTTTTTGATACTGCTATTATAGTGCATAATAGTGTATTTTGAATAGTGAATGAACAAAGAGAACCGATTAGTCTCTATAATTGTCAGGACAAAGGACAGGCCGAAACTTTTAAATAAGGCATTACAGAGTATTGTTGTTCAAACGTATAGACCTGTCGAGGTCGTCCTTGTTAATGACGGCGGTTGTGCCCTTGATATTGAAGGACTGAAGGGTATTCTTGATGATATAGCCCTTAACTACATAAGACTCGAAAAGAATACAGGCAGGGCACATGCAGGAAATGTCGGGATTGAAAATGCAAGGGGGGAATATATAGGGTTCCTGGATGATGATGACGAGTTTTATCCCGAGCACGTAGAAACACTTATTACTTTTCTGAAACAGAGCGATTATAAAATTGCCTATACTGATTCGTTCATGGTGTACAAAGAATATAATCCTCAAACACATAGACTAAGTAATGATGTGAAAAGAGAAATAGCATTTTCACAGGATTTCAATTACGACAGATTAGTCTTTGAAAATTACATACCTTTTATGTGTTTGTTATTTGAAAGGAAACCGCTTGTTACTTCAGGTGGATTTGATAACAGTTTTGACCTTTACGAAGATTGGGATTTGCTGATAAGGATAGGTAATAAAATTCCATTCTATCATATTAAACGGATAACAGCTAACTATAATCAGTGGAGCCTAGATTTGCAGATATCTCAGAGAAATAAGGACCCCATCTTTTTACAGCAGGCCTATTTGAAGGTACTCTCCCGACATATCAAAGAGATCACCCCAAAGAGGATCCATGACATTATATCGGAGTACGCTCATACCAGGCAAATCCTGAAATACCTGAGAAACGAATTTGAGTCACACAAGAATCTCATGAGGGAGAAGGACTCCCGGATAGATACCCTAACTGCCGAGGTGAGAGGAAGAGACGCTCAGATAAGTACCCTCTCTGGTGAATTGAGGGAGCAGGGTTCCCGAATAGATACCCTAACTGCCGAGGTGAGAGGAAGAGACGCTCAGATAAGTACTCTCTCTGGTGAATTGCAGGCGAAGGGTTCGCAGATAGATGCCCTCAATGGTGAACTGAGGGAGCAGGGTTCCCGAATAGATACCCTAACTGCCGAGGTGAGAGGAAGAGACGCTCAGATAAGTACTCTCTCTGGTGAATTGCAGGCGAAGGGTTCGCAGATAGATGCCCTCAATGGTGAACTGAGGG
>JBGQLV010000009.1:0-57166 GCA_041500225.1 Thermodesulfovibrionia bacterium
AACATCTCTGCAGCTTTTTTATACAATAATAAATCGAGTTTTTTATAATCATCAATTGTATAATTGTAAAAGTAACTGCTGGTGGGCTTTTCATTGAAATAAATCAGTATCTTGCTAAACACATGACTAATTATTTTCACAACAGTACCTTTACTTAAACTGAATGTCTGAGCAATAGCCTCAAGGCTCTTTCCATCCATAATGTGTTTTTTAAAGATAATATGCTCATCAAGATCATATAAAGACTTTACATTTATTGGATATAGTGACTTCAACGCTGAATCCAGCTCGTCAGTAGAATATTTATCAAGAATAATCCGTTTAATGGACTTGGAACCTTTCCTTTTAGGCTCTTCTAAATCAGCTTCCTCAATAGCTTTAACCCAAGATCCAAATACTCTAAAAAAGGGGCCTGCAGAAAAATGACCATATTTCTCATAATCATGGATAGAAACATACTTTTTCTTTAAAAGATTGGCTACATAAATCAAATCATTAATCAATTCAATATCGGTCAGTTTCAGCTTTTGATATTTTTTTGTGTCAAGTCCCGCTTTATCCAATGCCCCCAACCAGCTGCCAAACCTTCTCTGATAACTACCTCTCGAATAAGTACCATGCTTATCATATTCAACAGCTGTCACGGTAAATTTTTTCAATAACTTTGAAACCCGAATCAAATCATCAATCAGTTGTTTTTCTGTTAAGAGAAATTTACCCATAATCCATTCACTATATATTCTATCTCACAAGTTTTTAAAAAAGAATCATGTTGTCTCCATTTAACTTCTGGTCTACCTTTGCATAATTGTTGATTTCCGGCTGGAAGAAATGTGCTATCTATGCAAAATTGCTTTGAACAGTTCGGGTAAATAATCAACATGTGTTACAGTTCACTCAACATGTATATTTCTACGTGAAGGGAAATAAGGGGACGTTCTTGACTAATTAAACTTATCATTTTTCCTTTTCAGCATGTTAAATATTGCTGATGTTGTTACACCTAAATTCCTGGCAACCTCTGCAAGTGTTATTCCCCAGCATAATTTTACTGAAAATTATTTCTGATTGAAATATGAACAAATATATTATTTTCTTTACCGTTTGGTACAGGAAGTTATCAAGTCTCCCACTTTTCTGATATTCTTTTGACTAATGCTATTATAGATGGTGCCATTGTACTCAACATACTTGCCACCGCAAAGATTATGACTGTAAAGAAATGATTAGCTTTTTCTTAAGAGCCCTTGCCACCCGATCGAGCAGGTCAAAGGATGGCATCCGCTTATCCCGGGGACTTTCTAACCTTGAAATTACCTGCTGGGTGGTCTTGATCTCCTTAGCGAGCTGTGCTTGCGAGATATGCTGAGCCTTTCTCAAAAGGGCTATTTCCTGAGCAAGTATTCTCTTAGCTTCAGCCTTATCGAAGTAGATTCTAAATTCCTTGTCTTTCAGTTGCCGCTCAATATGTTTATCAAGGTCACTTTTCATTTTCCTACCTCCCTCAATTGTTTCATTCTCTGTTTTGCCGTCACCATTTCATTTATGGGCGCCCTTGGAGTCTTTTTTAGATAGGCGTGGAGTAAAAACATTTCGTTGCCTTTCAGTACGACATAGAATATTCGGTGCTGATTGCCATGCGTCCTTATTTTTAGTTCCCATAACTTGCCTTCTATCTGCCTGAATTCAACTCCTACAGCATCGGTCCCATGTTGCTGTATGCCTTTAAGCGTAGCGAGTATTTCTGCTCTTTCTTCCTTGTTGTCTATATCATCAATGTATTTCTCTACGGGCGCTTTTCCTGATGGATTCCTCCAGTAATTGATGATAAATTTCATTGATTTATTATACATCCATATGGATGTATTGTCAACATAGGTGTTCTCTCGTCTGTGTGCGGTTTCCGCTCAAGATTATCAGTTGAAGTCCGCACCACTTGGTGGGCTTTAGAATACGTTAAGTACGAGAGGTAAGCCCCGCCATGTTCAGATCAAAATACTTCGCGAGGTTCTATTAATAATTTGACTCCCTCTATGATAACTGCGATCTTCAATGTGGATAAGGAGCCAATTTTCTCGACAAGGTCAGTTTTGTCTACTGTCGCAATCTGAGATATATTAACAATGCTGTCTTTTGTCAGATTGCCTTCTCCCTTCTTGACTAACACATTTCCTGGTGCCTTTACCCGCTTCAGATTTGACGTTAAAGCACATACGACCACGGAAGCTATCTTGCTCTCATTGAACACGTTGTTCTGGATAACAATGCAGGGATGTCTATAGCCCGGCGTTGACCCTTTAGGGTCACCAAAATCGACCCAGAAGATGTCTCCTTGCTTTATATCCAACTAAGCTTCCTTCAAAACTTTTTTCGCAAAGTGTCTCTTGCTTTTCTGCCTGAATGATCTTTCCTCCGGAGACTCTTGTTCGGAGTATGCCGTATTAAGCGCAGCCAAAAGCTTCTGAGACTTCAAATTTTCCAAGAACTGCTTTACAGCAATAACAAAGACTTCACTTCTGGACCAATTATGATCCTTTGCTAACCTGTCAACTTCCTCGAAGATATTATCTGGAACAGATATCGCTGTTTTCATACTTAAAGTATACTGAAATAGAATACCTATGTCAATACCTTAATTGCTTGACTCTTAAGACTACGCCTCGAAATAGAGAGGGGAGGTTTGTTGAAAACTATCTGGAAGTGGTAATCAAGGGAGGTTGAAAATTGGAAGGGCACCTAACCCAGAGTTCATTTTGTTAACTGCCGAACTAATAAGGTATTTAATGGAAACCATCTCACCCTCCATTTATCAGTAAATGCCTAATAATCAGCGATTTCAATAAAAAATAGACTATAGCGCGTCTCCTAAGATTAAGATAGCCTTAAATACTCTTTAATGAACCTAATCAACGCTTGAGATATATTCTTAAAGGAGTAAAATATATATTAAGAGATGAATTGCGATACTCAGGACGGGATTAAACCTGAGGATTATGAGAAGTAAAGGGAGCGGGAGTTGGATGCGGTGATTAGCTTCCTGTAGCACAGGAGGAAAGAAGCATCCGCCGAAGCACCTTGGAAAGCTCAGGGTTTCCTGGAACTGAGGTCGCAAGTTATTCTGGAGCCATATAAGGGGTAAATGGTCATCCTGCAGACGCAAAGGCAGAAGGTGCAATTGCCGGCGTAGAGAGGTTGTCCAATCAAGTGGAACCCTTAAAATGGCTCTATTTATTTTATAAAGCTTTCAAATAGCCTTTTCATTTTACCTTGGTCTTAATAGATGTTTCCAATCCAAAAAAGTCGTTGACTCAACCGTGTTTTGTCGAGACCGAGGAAATAGTTCGCATGAAATTAACGGATGACAATTTCATCCTGAAAGAAACAGAGTAATTTTGTCGCTAACACTACTACTAAACAGTTCTATCAAATTCATGAAGAATAATGAAGAATAAAGGGGTCAGCCCTTTATTCTTTTCTTGAAAGCTGTTCAGTTCAGGAAGTTATCGTTAAAAAGGCAGGACGTTTCCAAGTTATACAATACAAAGGGAATAGTTATTAAATGGTCTTTATTTTTTATTGAGTAGCTTTTTGAATTGATTCTCCAGCACTTTCAATATCCTGTCCTGCGCCGCGTAGTGTATGACAACCTGTTAATGCTGTTATACAAATAGTGATTAAGACTGCTAAAACAAATTTTTTTGCCATGTCATAACTCCTTTACATTTATTGCTTATTGCTTATTGCTTATTGCTTATTGAAATAATTACTATTTTAACAAATTTATTTATGCGAATTCCAGAAAGAAGGTGTGCTTCCTAACGTAAAACATGCAGCATCTCTCATTATGTCTTCTTTTTCATTTCGCTTTCTTAGCCTTTGTCTTTGAAGGCTTTTTTGCTTCGCTTGCCATTTCCTTTGCATGCATCTCCATAACAATCTTTTCTGCCTCTAACCAATTCTCTAATTCGCACCCGTAAAGCCTGCCACTGTTTTCAAAGATAGTATATGCAACCTTTGCAATCTCATCATGTAAATTTTTTTTCTGTGTCATTCACTTCCCTCCTCTTTTATAAAAAAACAAATATCTCACTATATTACTGGTTGAAATATACAGCTTTTAGGAAGTGTTTTCAAGTGCGGCTTACAGGATGTCAAGCCAATTTAGAAATGTCCTCTTTTTACCAAAATAGAAATGTCCGGTTTTTATATATGAAACCATTCCATTGTTTTACTGTCACAATATATTTTATGTATGTAACCATCACTCCCCTTAACTTTAAAGAACCTTTTCCTTACCTTGTTCGCAAAATCTTCTTCAATCCACATATCCAGAATTTCTACAACCTCGATTTTTTCATCCTGGAGAATAAATGCCCTTGGGGTTTCCTCATCTCGGTAACCCGCATAGGCGATTACTTTAATTCTTTGATCAGGCATAACTAAAATTATCTTTATAAGTAATTCTGATTGCTAAGCTTTAATATAACACTAACTGCAGCTTTGGCGACATTAACGATAAAGGTAAAATCGAGTGTTCCATAACTGTCATGGTAGGTGTGGTAATGAGGATTTCTAAACATGGCTGTATCAGTCAACATAAGCGCCGGGTAGCCGTAATCCCAGAATGAGGCATGATCGCTAAACCGTGTTTCAGGGATAATACGGCCTGATAAGGGCACTTTATAAGACACGACAATGAGTTCAGGGACATATTTGCCGGCTATGTTATGAAAGGCGTTCATTATGGCTTTAGACCTTCGGTTTGCAACAACGCCAAGGAAATCCCCCTTTTTTGGTACAGGTATTCTTACTAAAAACGGAATCATCTGGCTCCCTTCTGCCTTATCCGTATATCCAACCGACTCAAGAATAAATACAGCTTCATATCGTATCTTTTGTCTCTTTGCCTCACGAGCAAAATGGTTGCTGCCAATTAAAAAACTTAAGTTCTGAAGTTGTGGCTCTTCAAGGGTAAAGGCAACAAATTGAGTAGTTCTTTCCAGTTTTTGCTTGCTCAATATATTTGCTGCTTCAAGTAAGACTGTTACTCCGCTGGCATTATCATCAGCGCCAGGGCTTCCCCATGCAGCATCATAGTGTGCACCCAAAAGGATCCATTCCTTTTCCTTATCGACGCCTTCCATTGTAGCTATAATGTTCCGGTAAGTTCTTTTACAGAAGGGGACTTCCTGACTTTCCACCTTGAGGTTAAAAGAGCGTAAGGTCTCTTCAATAAATTTAGCTTTTTCCTCTAAGGCATCATAATTCTCCCACCCATGCCGCAAACCTTCTACAGACTTAACATATCCTTCAAGCCTTTCTATGTTTACCTCTGAAGCTATATTATGGATATGAGATGACATATTTTCTAAATTTTAATACCTTAACCTAAGTAATGCAATTGAAAATCGTCCTCTTCTCCCTATTATTTACCTTGAAAACTTCCTTAAAATCTGTTATCCAATAAGATATGCTGAAGAAACATGAAGTTACTGTCTCTAAAGACTACCTTAAGAATTTAGAAAGAAAAGTGGAAGACCTCAAAACACTTATGGAGGTCTCTGCAATTATTTCATCGACACTCGATTTTAACGAACTTATGACTCTCGTCATGGAAAAGGCAAAGGATGTAATGGATGCAGAGGCATGCTCTATCCTTCTTTATAACAAGGATATAGATAAGCTGGAGTTTGAGGTTGCGATATGCGAAGAGGAATCAACATCAGATATCCTGAAGAAGAAGATCACTCTTGACATGGGTCAGGGAATTGCAGGGTGGGTTGCAGCGAATCGAAAACCATTGGTTATAAAGGATGTAAAGAAAGACAAAAGATTTTATCAAGAGGCAGATAAATTAACTGGTTTTGTAACAAAAAGCCTTATTGCTGTCCCTCTTGTCGGCAGGAGGGGTTTGATAGGTGTAGCAGAGGTACTTAATCCCAGGATTGAGGATTATGACTTAGAGATATTTCAGACCCTCAGCAGGCATTTTGCTATTGCAATTGAAAATGCTTTGTTTTATAAGGAATCCCTTGAAAGAGAAAGACTCAGACAGGAGCTTGAAATTGCATCAGCCCTGCAGAGGAGCTTTCTTCCAGAGTCACCTTATTTTAAAAAGGGTAATGTAATAGTTTCAGCAGTAAATATCTCGGCTGCAAAGGTCGGAGGAGACATTTATGATTTTATAGAACCTGTTGAAGGCAAGGCAGGGATTTTTATAGGCGATGTCTCAGGGAAAGGGGTATCTGCTGCACTTTATATGGCAAAAATTATCAGCGACTTCAGATATATCGCCCATCTGGTAGACTCTCCTGAGATCGTCCTGAACCGTCTGAATTCTCTTTTTTCTAATGCGCCAAGGGGTATGTTTCTCACAGCTATTTATATGATAGTAGATACAGTTACAGGAGATATTCGTCTGTCTGTTGCAGGACATCCGCCATTTTTGCGGCTTACAAAAAAAGAGGTGCAGGTCATGTCAGTTCCTTCCGGCCCACCACTTGGAATCATACCTGTGGATTATTCTCTCAGTACCATTTCTCTGAAAAGTGGTGACAGGTTGCTTTTATTAACAGACGGGGTGTTTGAGGCAAAGAATAAAAAAGGGCAGAGGATTGGTTTTGAGAATCTTGTTACCTTTGTAAGGAAACATGTGGATGAAGAGAAGCTTGTTGAGGTAATTACTGATTATGTTGATAAATTTTCAAAGGGTATGGAAAGGGCTGATGACCTTACCATTGTGGAATTAAGGTTTTCAGGTTAAATAGAGTTTATTTATTAACTCAGGTTTTTTGTCATTCCTGCGGAGGCAGGAATCCAGAACGTCTTGAAAACACTGGATTCCGGCTTAAGGACTGCCGGAATGACACACAGCTAAGCAGACTTTATAAACAGACTTTATAAACAGACACTAAAAGAATAATTTACTGGATTTATATTGAGTATAATTTAAAATGAAAGATTCTGTAGTTGTTACTATTCCTTCTCATCCTAAATATCTATCTGTGGTCAGGGCCGCAACAGTTAAGATGGGAAAGATATATGGAATGGACGACCCGGTGACAGAGGATGTAAAACTTGCTGTTGATGAGGCATGTTCAAATGTAATTAAGCATGCGTATGAGGGAGACACGTCTAAAAAGATTGTTGTAAAATATGAAATTACGCAGAAGTACTTTAAGGTAATAATAGAAGACAGCGGGATTAAGTCACAGATGGAATTGATGAAAGGCAGGAGCTTTGACGATATACGACCAGGTGGTCTTGGTATCCATTTCATCAGGAGGGTTTTTGATGTATTCAAGTTTGATGAAAAGAAGAAAAAAGGTAACAGGTTAATACTTATTAAACATATGAGGGAAAAGGAATGAATATCGAAATAGTAGATTATAAAGGTAAACAGCTTATTTCGTTATCAGGTGATATAGATATGTATTCGTCTCCAATACTTAGGGAGAAACTGCTGAATCTCGTAAAAAGAAAAATTCCCACCTTGTGTATTGATTTTAAAGGAGTCTCCTATATTGATAGTTCGGGGATTGCGACATTTGTTGAGGGATTGAAGTGCATGAAATCGTATGGCGGAAGATTACAGTTTTTCGGTATACCTGAGGGAATCATGGAAATATTCAGTTTCTCGAAGTTGGATAGGGTATTTGAGATATACGGAAATATTGAAGATGCCATCAGTAGCTGAAAGCCTCTTAACCCTAATAGGCAGAAGGATTATCCCGATTCGAAAAGATATTCATGATGCCTCAAAAATTTTTAACGATACCTTTTACTGGGCATTTGTCTCACCGTTTAAAGGCAAACCAATAAGGTTAAAGGCAAGCATCTCCGAGATGGTAAAGGCAGGTTATAATTCCGTCCCCATAGTAGCTATCATTTCACTTTTTATAGGAATAATCCTTGCTCTCCAGTCTGCTTATCAGTTAAAGAGGGTAGGGGCATTGATATATGTTGCAAACCTTGTAGGTGTCTCAATAACAAGGGAGCTTGGCCCGATAATCACTGCTATCATAGTATCGGGAAGGAGCGGGTCTGCCTTTGCGGCTGAGATCGGCTCTATGAAGGCTGCAGAAGAGGTTGATGCGCTCATCAGTATGGGGATTAATCCCGTGAGGTTTATTGTTGTGCCTAAACTCATTGCCCTCATGGTTATGGTGCCTGCACTTACAGTCTTTTCTGATTGCATAGGTATCTTCGGAGGTTTTATGCTTTCTGTAACAGCCCTTGAGATCCATCCATACAATTATTTTCAGCAGACAATAAATTCACTGCTCATTAAGGATGTAATCACAGGACTTGTAAAGGCATGGGCATTTGGCGTTGTGATAACGATTATTGGAGCTTATCAGGGCTTTAAGGTAGAGGGAGGGGCAGAGGAGGTCGGGAGGCGGACAACCGCTGCAGTTGTAGCCTCCATATTTTTTGTAATCATCTTTGATCTGTTCTTTACGACATTGTTCTACTATTTTACATAGACTATGAATGTAACTAATACATAAGGAAAAATTAGTAATCTCCCCTAACCCCTCTTTATAAAAGAGGGGGATAGTTTGTCTTAGTAAAATGGTTTCTTAGAACTCCCCCTTTTCTAAAGGGGGAGCGAGGGGGATTACTGATAAAATGATATTTCATATGGAAACGGCAATAGAAGTCATAGGGCTTGTAACCCATTATGGGGACAGGGAGATTCTTAAAAATATATCTATTTCCATACCCCGGGGAATGACAACAGTAATACTTGGAGGAAGTGGATGTGGCAAAAGTACCCTGTTGAAACATCTTATCGGACTCTTGAAGCCAACAAGAGGGAAAATCCTGATCAATGGAAAAGATATAACCCTGATGAAAGAAGAGGAATTGAATGAGGTCAGAAAGAAGACGGGGGTTTTATTTCAGGGTGCAGCATTGCTTAATTCCATGACCCTATCGGACAATGTCGCACTTCCAATGAGAGAGCATACAAAATTAAAAGAGTCCACTATGCAGATTATGGTACGCATGAAGCTTGACCTCGTCGACCTCTCTGGTTTCGAGGATTTTTATCCTTCTCAGCTTTCAGGCGGGATGAAAAAGAGGGCAGGACTTGCAAGGGCAATGGCTTTAGACCCGGAGTTCCTTTTTTTCGATGAGCCTTCAGCCGGCCTTGACCCCGTAACTGCTGCCGGACTCGATGAGCTTATACTGAGACTTAAGGATGTATTTAAAATGACCATAATTGTTGTTACCCATGAACTTCCAAGTGTATTCACGATTGCGGATTATGTTATCATGCTTGATGCAGGCGAAGTAATATTCTCAGGCACTCTTGATGAATTAAGGGCGTCTGATAACCCGAGGATAAGGATGTTTCTTGAGAGGAAGCCGGAGAAAGAGAAATATTCACCTGAAGATTATTTCAGGATTATTGCAGGTGATTAAGAGGTATAGTTATATATGAAGGAAGAGATTAAGGCGGGAATAATTATAGTTACATCCTTTATTATCCTCAGCGGATTTATAATCCTGATTGGTGGAAGCCAGGTTTTTGAAAAGTTCGACAAATATTATATAAAGGTAATGAATGCAGCAGGACTTGAGGTGGGTTCGCAGGTTAAGCTTGGTGGTGTAAGGATTGGAAGAGTTCTGAGTATCAAGGCACCAAACGGACCCGGAGAGCCTGTTACTGTAGAAATTGGTATAAGGAAAGGTGCAGCACTGTATAAAGGTACAAAGGCGTCTATAACACAGATCGGCTTTGTTGGAGATATATATCTCCTGCTTTCTGTTGATAAGACAACAACTGAAAGGATTAAGGTCGGAGATATTATTCCCTCACAGGAACAGGTCCAATTCGATGTACTCATGTCAAGGATTGAGGGGCTATCACAGACCGTAGATGGTTTAATCAAGGATATAGACAAACTCTTCAGTAAAAAGAATATAACAGGTATCGAAACACTTATAGGAAACACAAATGAAGCTATTGTCTCCGGTTCCTCGAACCTCGATAAGGTCGCATCCAGTCTAAAAGGAACTACCAATAAACTTGAACTTGTCCTTAATGAGATAGAGGAGCTTGTTAAAGGCAATAAAGGCGAGGTCTCACAGATGATAAAGAAGGCAAGGGAAGACCTTGAAAAGGCAGGGGAGATGATAAAAAGTATAGAGGCAACAGCAAAATCAGTAGAGAAGACTTCAAAATCCGCAGATAGGGTCATTGAAATTCAGTCACAGAATCTCGAAATCCTTCTTAATACCATGAATAAAACAACAGAGGATCTGCAGGATCTCTTTCAGGAGATAAAAAATAAACCATGGAGTATTATCTACAAGGAAAGAAAGGGGAAGTGAGATGCAGCGAGGTCTATTAATCATCTTATCCATCTTCTTTATTTCAGCATGCACTATGCCTGAGACAAATATCTACAGCCTTTATCTGTCTAATCCCCCCTTGCCCTCCTTTAGTCCGCCTCAGGCGGGGGGGGAGGGGGGATTTTCGGCCGATGCATCTATTGTCATACGCATGCATTCTCCGCGTTATCTTACACAATCATACATAGCTTACAGGTATTCACCATATCAATTGGAGATATCAAGGTATTCAAAATGGGAATCACCCCCAAGTGATATGGTGAAAGAGGCATTTAAAGATTCCCTCTCCACAACAGGTCTATTTAAAGAGGTTAGGGTACTTAATACCATCTCCGGTGAGTTTTACTCACTTGAGATAAACCTTAAAAGGTTTGAGGGATATGATGCAGGGAACGATTCCTTTGGCGAACTTCTCTTCGACGTCAATCTCTTTTCCCCGGATGGCAGGGAACTATACATCGGTACCATCTCAAAAAAGGTCAAACTCGATGATCGGGGATTTTTGAGTCTTGCAAAGGGATTAAGCAGTGCACTTACTGAAGGGATAGGGGAAGTAAGAAACAGTATAGTTATCCAAATCAAAAAATAAGATATAAAAGATAAAAACTTGATCTTACAGACAGTGACGGATTACTAAGAAGACCATAAGTAAGACAACATCATTTTGTCATTCTGGCTTGCCTGCCAGAGGCGGGCTTGTCCTGTCGGAGCGACTCTCAGCGAAGTCGGTACGACTCGATTCCGAGACTTGCATCGAGAATCCTTCCCGTCTCGCGTCAAGTTGTTTTTGTAAGACAATATTTTTAGTGGTGTTTCTTCACAGGTTAAGTATTCTCCGTAAGATATAATCTACCTTTCGCATTGTATTTTCATCTACAGCGCCCCATTTTTTAAAAAATCTCTGTATTGAAACCGACTTTATCTGATCACACCGTATAACTGAGATGTGTTTTATTCCTCCCTCTGGCGGCGATATAAGAACATGCAGTCTAAAAGGCTTCTCCTTTCTGAAAGTTGTAATAGGACATACTACAACCAGTCCCCATGGGCTCTCATTCAGTTCATCTACAGATACTATCAGGGCAGGGTGCTGTTCTTTTATTTCAGAACCAATTGAAGGGCTGAAATCTACTAACCATATTTCACCTCTTATAGGGATATCATTATTTTGAAAAACCATCTTTGGATACCCTTTCAAAGGTCTTTCTTAATTTGCTTTCTTCCTTATCGAGATATGCTTTAGCTTCATCGTTGAATCCTTTCCAAAAAGACTTTTCATGTTCATTAATTAACTTGTCAATTAGCTCAATCACGCTAATTTTTTCTGTCCCTGATATTTTCTTAAGTTTCTCGCGTGATTGTTTACGAACTCTCACGGTTGTCGTTTCCATAATTACCCCCTGTATCTATTTGTCTACAAGTATACCATAATTGGAAAGTTTGTCAAATACTGTACGGATCGTCATTCCATGCGCCGTTTGATAGTTGGGTTGATGTGAGATAATTGATTGCTGATTGTATGACCGTTCTGAGGGTCTATTTTAACAAATAAGCAAAACCGTGTTTCTCATAACCTTCCGGACCTTATAATTGAAATGATAAGCCAGATGCCGAGGAGGAAGGCAAAGCCAAAAGACAGTAGTCCAAGGAAAGATATACCAAAGATTTTTGGACCTGCGCCCGTAGCCTGCATTATAGCTGAACTTAAAATAATGGCGCTTATAACCAGACTGAATGCAATCCTGTTGCTTGAACGGTCCATATCCCTTATAAACTTATCGAGCCCGATATGAGTAAGTTTCATCTGAAAGTCATCTTTTAAAACCTTTCTAATAATATGTTTCATCTGCTTCGGGAACAGGACCACAAAGTCACCTATTTCATCAACATATTTCCGGGTCTTTTCATAAAGCTTCGACGGGCTTATCCGCTCTTTAATAAGCATTGAGGCATAAGGCTCAGCAGCAGCAATAAAGTCAAAATCAGGGTCAAGCTCAGTTCCTATGTTTTCGAGGATCAGCATTGCCTTATTGATAAGGAGAAGGTCTGAAGGGATTTTCATATTATGCTTTATTGCCAGATGGGTTATAGTATCTATGTATTCTGCAAAATTTATTTCCTTTAAAGTAATGCCATAAAGTGGCTCTAAAAATTCAGACAGGTCTGCCCTGAATTCTTTTCTAAGGATGCTGAGGTCTGCTGCTTCTTCGCCGATAAGGCCGAGCTCGATATACTGGTCAATCAATTTATCAAAATCCCTGTTAATAAGTGCAAGGAATGTATTGGCAATGATTTCTCGCAATTCAGGTGAAACCCTGCCGACTATGCCGAAATCCATAACCCCTATCATCCCGTTTGGCATGGCGAATATATTTCCAGGATGGGGGTCGGCATGGAAGAACCCGTCTTCAAGTATCTGTTTGAAATAAGCATTAACCCCTATTTTTGCAAGGTGATTTCGGTCAAGTCCCATGGCATCGATACCAGCTATATCATCAATCCTGACCCCTTTAATCTTCTCCATAACAAGTACCTTTTCAGTAATGAATTCTTCGTGCATCTTCGGGATATATACATCGGGACTGTTCTCAAAATTTCTTCTGATACGGAAGCAGTTTCTTGCCTCCTCGACAAAATTAAGTTCTTTTTTTACAGTCTTGGAAAACTCTTCTACAATACCTTTAGGATTGAAAAATCTGCTTTCAGGTACGTACCTGTCAAGAAGATTGGCAAGAGTTGACATGATGTTAATATCAGTCTCTATCTGTTCCCTGATACCAGGTCGTTGGACCTTTACGATTACGTCACTTCCGTCTAAGAGTGTTGCGTAATGAACCTGTGCAATAGAAGCTGCAGCCACAGGTTTATCATCAAACCTGAGGAATATATTATTAATCGGCAGATGTATCTCTTCCTCGATTATCTTCTTCGCTTCTTCTGCAGGAAAAGGCGGCACCTCATCCTGAAGTTTTTTGAACTCATTAGCAAACGGTTTGGTTATAAGGTCTGGTCTTGATGAAAGGAGTTGAGCAAGTTTGATAAAAGATGGTCCGAGATCTGCAAAAGCCATTCTTAACCTTTCAGGCACTGTAGGGCCTTTGAGTGCCGGCCACTGACCAAAGGTTTTTAATCTTGTCCTGAGAGGGATAAATCTCTGAAAGTGAATCTGGTCTATTATACGGCCAAATCCGTACTTTAAAAAGACATTGATAATCTCTCTGACTCTACTGACACTTCTGTAAGTGCTTCTGAGTTTGAGCAGATCTAAAAGCATCAACTACTCTTTCTGGACTTCTTCCTTGACACCTTCAAGCTTGCTGAGCCTTTTCGAAAGTGAACGGACCTCTTTATTCAATTTTTCAATATCGTCTTTAGTCGGCAGGTTCATCTTTTTAAGTGTCTTGGTTACAAGTTCAGAAATATTTTTGCTTAATAGCTCAGAGGTTTTTCCGGCCTCCTCTGTCCATTCTTTTAAGAGCTTTGCAGCCTGGGATTCGCTGAGTTCACCTTTTTTTATAAGGTCATCAAGGAACTTCTTAAACACCTCTTGTATCCCGAACCCCACTAACACCGCATTCTTTACTACATCAAATAATGTCATAAATACCTCCTTATGTTTGCCCTGTCTTTTTTGCAACGTTTAGGTTAACTTGTTTTATTATATCGTATAACGCTTCAAGGGCATTATCCAGTTTTTCAATATCTTTTGTGCCGCCCTGTGCCATCTCAGGTTTGCCGCCGCCTTTTCCGCCGGCAATTGTGGAAATATTTTTTACTATCTCCCCTGCATTATATCTATCCTTCAGATCCTTTGTTACCATGCAGACAATTGCAGCCTGACTATCTATTACCGATGAGACAACTATAACACCCGACTTAAGACGGTCTCTTATATTATCAGCTAAAAGACGGAGTTCATTTGGATTAAGACCATCCTGCCTTATTTTCACAACCTTTACCCCATCAAATTCATGTGCCTCTTTTAATGCCTCTGATATCATATCTCTGGAGGAGCCTGTTTTGAGTTTCTGAATTTCCTTTTCCAGTGATTTCGTATCCTGAATAAGCTTTTCTATCTTTTCGGCAGGTGATTCTGTTTTTAATAATCCTTTGATTTCATTAAGCTCCTGTTTCTTGCTGCGCAGATACTCAAGAGCGTTTCTTCCGGTGAGAGCTTCAATTCTCCGTATGCCTGATGCAACGCTTCCTTCGGAAAGGACCATGCAGATTCCGATCTCGCCTGTAGCCTTACAGTGCGTGCCACCGCAGAGTTCCTTGCTAAAATCTCCCACAGAGACAACCCTGACAGTCTCACCATATTTTTCATCGAAGAGGGCAATTGCACCTGATCTTGTGGCTTCTTCAATATTCATAATGTCGGTTCTGACAGGAAGATCTTCGAGTATCTTTTCGTTGATAATATCTTCAATGCCTTTGATTTGATCATCCTGTACTGCATGGAAATGGGTGAAGTCAAACCTCAGTCTCTCAGGACTGACAACAGAGCCTGACTGCTTCACATGGTCTCCGAGGACTATCCTCAAAGCCTTATGGAGAAGGTGAGTGGCAGTGTGGTTTCTCATGGTCGCTTTTCTTGAGGTTTCATCGACGACACAGGTTACCTTATCTCCTTTTGTGATTGTACCTTTATCTATCTTTACAATATGCATATAAATAAATGGTGACGGCTTTTTCGTGTCCAGGACCTTCGCATATGCGCCTTCTGATTCAATGATCCCGATATCTCCCACCTGTCCGCCAGATTCGCCATAAAACGATGTCCTGTTCAAGATGATTTTTCCCTCTTCACCTTGTTTTAAATAATCAACGTGGTTCCCATTTTTCAAAATATCTATAACATTGGCCTCAACTTTTAAACTTTTATATCCTTCAAATATTGTTCCCGCTAAAGCTTCCCCAAACGTATCAAATTCAATAGAAGACTTACCTTTTCCAATAATCACTTTTGATCTTTCCCTCTGCAACTCCATCTCTTTTCGGAAAGTATCTTCGTCTATTTTCAATCCTGCATCCATAGCGATATCCTTTGCAAAATCATACGGAAAGCCAAAGGTATCATAAAGCCTGAATACCTCGTCTCCCGGAATTATCTTGCTGCCTTCTTTATGCACATTCGCTATGATTTCATCGAGCCTGTTCATGCCTGCATCAATCGTTCTGTGGAAATTTTCCTCCTCTATTTTAAGCAGCTTTTCTGTCCTGGCTCTTTCACCAATAATTTCAGGATAGATACTGCCCATTACCCGATTGACAGAATCAGTTAATCTGTAAAGAGACGCATCATGCATATTAAGGAGCTTTGCATGTCTCGCTGCCCTGCGTATTATCCTCCTCAGAACATAACCTCTTCCTTCGTTGGAAGGGACAAGGCCTTCTGAAAGAAGAAAAATAGTTGCGCGTATATGATCGGCAATAACCCTGATAGAGACATCTGTCTCGTGTAATGAACCGTACGTTACATTTAAGAGAGAAGAGATATCTTTAATAATTGGTTCAAACAGGTCCGAGTCAAAATTGCTTGTCTTGCCTTGAAGGGTTGCACTGATTCGTTCAATCCCCATTCCTGTATCTATACTTGGCTTTGGCAAAGGTGTAAGTTCTCCATTTTTATCTCTGTTAAATTGCATAAATACAAGGTTCCAGAGTTCAAGAAACCTGTCGCATTCACATCCAACAGCACAGTCAGGCTTGCCGCATCCTATGTCTCTTCCCTGGTCTATTATTATCTCAGAACACGGCCCACACGGGCCTGTATCCCCCATCTGCCAAAAGTTATCTTTTGCACCAAGCCTTGCTATTCTTTCATCAGGAAGTCCTATCAGCTCAGACCAGAGTTTTGCAGCCTCATCATCTTTCTCATATACAGAGACATAGAGCTTTTCCTCCGGCAATTTAAACCATTCAGTCAGAAGTTTCCAGCTAAAAAGGATCGCATCTTTTTTAAAATAATCACCAAAGGAGAAATTGCCGAGCATCTCAAAGAAAGTATGATGTCTTGCGGTATGACCGACATTCTCAAGGTCACTATGTTTCCCTCCAGCCCTCATACACTTCTGGCATGATACAGCACGCTTATAAGGACTTTTTTCTTCTCCGAGAAAAATTGTTTTAAATCGAACCATCCCGGCATTAACGAAAAGCAGGGTAGGGTCATTCCATGGAATAAGGGGTGAACTCGGGAATATCTTGTGACCTGTGGATTTAAAGTACTCTAAAAATGCAGTTCTAATCTCCGGGCTCTTCATCCCTTTCCCCTACAGGTGTTAGACATGGTTATTCACTAATATTTAATATATATCAATTTACCGTCAAGGAATAAGAGAAGCCTTGATCCTACCACTCCCATTGTGCCTGTTGTGGAATAAATCCATTCTTCCCTTGCCTTTCCATCAAACGGTTCAAGGATTTTTTGGGAATCAGGAGAACCCCATGTATACCTTACCTGCTCCTGCGTCATACCGAGGTCAACCTGACCCTTTCTTATGTTCTCCTGGATATTGGGTGGAAATCCCTTTATCTCCTCTTCCGAGTATCGGATTGATTTTGCACAGCCTGCCTGTAAAAGAAATAATAAGACTACGATTAAGAGAATAGCATTTTTCATTTTTAATCCTCCTCCTTGAGAGTTTTATCTTTCAATACTGTCATTATTGTTTCAATAGAATAGCCTCTCCTTAAGAGAAGATTATGTAATCTTCTCCTTGCGGTCTCTGGAGAATAGTATCTGTAAGCTTTGAGCTTTTTATCCACAAGTTTTCCGGCATTCTCAATATCCTCGTTTTCATTTTGGCTGAATACCATGTCAACAATTTCACGTGGTATGCCTCTGTTAAGCATAAATCTCCCTGCCCCATTCTGACTGAGCAGTTTTGTTTTCAGCGCCTCTCTTTTCAGGGTTTCAGCTAATGCCCTGTCGTCGATGAGCCCGATATGTTTAAGATGGTTTACTGTAGAAGAAGCCACGTTTTTAGTGAAACCTTTTTTTTTGAGTCTTTCTTTTAGTTCCTTTTCGCTTCTTCCTCTGTAGCTCAGGAGCTTCAAGGCATAATGTCTTGCCTTATCGTGCAAACCTATCAATTTTCATCTTGTCCTTCTCAGCAGGTTTCTCAGCAGGTTCTTCAAATGTAAGGTCACTTGTGGACTGGATGCCTTTTACCTTGAGTGCAAAATCATCAGGATTAGTAGCCCCTCTTAGTGCCTCTTCATAAGTTATGAGCCCTGACTTAAAAAGGCTGAAGAGAGATTGATCAAAGGTCTGCATGCCATAATGTATTGCACCCTGTGCAACTACATCAGGGATCAATCTGGTTTTATCCGGATCGAGGACACAGTCTTTTATTGTTGCTGTTGCTACAAGAACCTCAACTGCGGGAACTCTTCCTTTGCCGTCTGCCCTCGGCATAAGCCGCATAGATATAATACCTTTTAGAACCGATGAAAGTTGCATACGCACCTGTTTGTGCTGATAAGGAGGGAACACAGAAATAATTCTATTGATCGTCTCGGGAGCATCTATTGTATGGAGGGTGCTTAAGACAAGATGACCTGTCTCAGCAGCAACAAGCGCAGTCTGGATAGTCTCGAAATCACGCATCTCTCCAACAAGTATTACATCAGGGTCCTGTCTGAGGGCCTGTCTCAATGCTTTACTGAATGACTCTGTATCGCTTCCTATCTCCCTTTGATTGACTATGCTTTTTTTATCTCTGTGGAGATATTCTATAGGGTCTTCGATAGTCATAATGTGTTCTGTCCTCATTGTATTTATCAAGTCTATCATTGCAGCAAGGGTCGTTGATTTTCCACTACCGGTCGTTCCAGTAACAAGAATTAAACCTCTTCGTTCCATAGAAATCTTCTTGATAACCTCAGGGAGAAGCAATTCATCAATTGTAGGTATCCGCATAGGGATAACCCTGAAGACAATCCCTATTGTTCCTCTCTGTATGAAGATATTGCATCTAAACCTTCCAAGTCCGGGAACACTATAAGCAAGGTCGATATCGTTCTTCTTTTTGAATATCTCACTCTGTCCCGGGGTCATGACAGAGAAGGCTATCTTCATTGCATCTTCCTGGCTTAATCTCTTCTCTGATGTAAGTGGGGTAAGCTCTCCATAGATCCTGAGTATCGGCGGCGAGCCAACTTTTATATGGAGGTCTGAGGCGTTTACTGTATGTGCTTTTTTCAAAAGCTCATTGATCTCCATGATTACCTCCTCAGGTTGCAAGACTCAATAATTTTACCCTCAATCTCTTTTGAAACCTCTATGTTATTTTTCAAAAACTCTTTTGAATTCTCCCGACCCTGACCTATTCTGTTGCCGCCATAGCTGTACCACGCACCTGATTTTTCGATGATGCTTTTTTCAACACCAAGATCGACAAGCTCCCCAACCCTTGAAATCCCTTCATTGAAATATATATCGAACTCGGCCTGTTTAAAAGGAGGAGCGACCTTATTCTTTACTACTTTAACCCTTACCCTCCCGCCTACGGTCTCCTGATTATCCTTAATGTTTTCTATCCTTCTTATATCAAGTCTCATGGAAGAATAAAATTTGAGCGCTGTCCCCCCTGTTGTTGTCTCAGGGCTGCCAAACATGACGCCAATCTTCATCCGTATCTGGTTTATAAATACAACGGTTGTCAGAGATTTTGATATTGCAGCAGTCAGTTTTCTCAATGCCTGACTCATAAGCCTTGCCTGGAGTCCTGGAAGGGAATCACCCATCTCACCTTCTATCTCTGCCCTGGGTACAAGGGCAGCAACTGAATCTATTACGATAATATCCACAGCTCCGCTTCTTACGAGTGCCTCTGTAACCTCAAGGGCTTGCTCTCCTGTATCAGGCTGTGAGACAAGAAGGTCTTCTATTTTAACACCGAGTTTTTGTGCATAGTTGATATCGAGTGCATGCTCTGCGTCAATGAAAGCAGCAATACCTCCGCCTATCTGTGCTTGTGCAATGGCGTTTAAAGCCAGGGTTGTTTTACCTGAGGATTCAGGACCGAATATCTCTATAACCCTGCCTCTCGGATATCCCCCAATCCCTGTTGCAATATCAAGGACCAGAGAGCCGGTAGGGATTACCTGAAGGCCTTCAGCAACTCCTTCTGCGCCGAGCCGCATGATGGAACCTTTACCAAAACTCTTTTCAATCTGTGTAATTGCCATCTCGAGTGCCTTAACCTTGTCTTTATTAATCATTCTTCCTCCAATAGTATTATTAATAATCTGCTCTGGATTCCCGTTTTCACGGGAATGACGGACACGAAGAAAATGAATAACAGGTCATTCCTGCGGAAGCAGGAATCCAGACAAGTTTTAATCCTTTATGTGTTTTTCATCTTTTCCTGCCCAAAAGGTATCTCGTATAAACAGCTATACTCGGCCCCTTTAGGTTTTAATTCGCTCTTCATCAGTTTTATACTTTCAACATTTATACTTCCAAAGTCTCTATCTTTAAAATTATCAAGTTCATTGACCAGATTTGTTACCCCTTTCTGAGAACGCACCCTTCCAAGTGTTAGATGGGGGTTAAATCCTCTATCTTCTTTTTGATAGCCTAATAAAACCATGGCATTTTCAATATCTTTTTTAAGTTTTGTAAGTATCCCTGAATCTTCCACTCCGACCCAGATTACCCTCGGGTATCTTCTGTTTGGAAATACTCCTGTGGTATATATTTTAATATAAAACGGCTCGTAAGATAATACAATGTTTAAAAGGGATTCCTTTATTTTAGGCAACAAGATTTCTTGTGTATTACCGAGAAATTTGAGTGTAAAATGAAGGTTTTCATGTAATACCCACTTAACATCCGCATTATATTTTTTCAGTATTTCAATAAGCTCACCGATGTCTCTTTTTATTGGCTCGGGTATCCCTATTGCTACAAAACACCTCAGGTACATATTCGCAATGCCCGACATAAGAATTGTAAAGCTTCAAAAGATGCCTCGTTCTTGATATTTTCCATGTCGCCGTCGAATTTTTCACCTGTTGAGAGAACTCTCCCTTTTGAAGCAATATCAACGGCTATGTAGACGAGTCCGGCATTCTTGCCTTCGATGACATCAGGTCCGGCATTGCCGGTAATTGAAAGACCTATGTCTGAATTGCCTAATCTGCGAACTGCATTTGCCATGGCTATAGCTGTTTCCTCGCTTATCATCCCCTTCTTGTCTAAAAGTGATTCATTTATACCAAGGACCTTTATTTTTGAATCTTTTGAATAACAGATAATAGATAAATTAAGAAGATTTGAAGCACCCGGGATATTGGTAAAAAGATGACTAACAAGTCCTCCTGTACATGACTCGGCAATACTAAGGCTGAAAACCTCTCTTTTGAGGAATTCTGAAATCCTTGTTGCGATCTCTATTAAATAAGCTTCCATATTCTTAAAACTTGTAAAATTAAATTTGTATATAATGCCGCTGCAATATCATCTGCCATTATACCTTTCCCTCCGCTTAAAACAAAACCTAATTTTCTTATAGGGAACGGTTTTAGTATATCGAAAAATCTGAATAAAAAAAAGGCCATCAGGGCATAACCAGTGGTGAACGGGATAAAGAGTACGGAAAGGAGATAACCGCAAAATTCATCTATGACTATATGTCTGCTATCCTTAGCATTCAGGACCCTTTCGGCATGATGGGAAGATATGATACCAATTGGGATGATAATAAACAGTATAGTCAAATGAATAAAAACAGATGGTTTTAAAAGAATGAAGAGAACAAATGCAGCTAAAGACCCAAAGGTTCCTGGTGCAACAGGAAGATAACCTATGAAACCTAAGGTGGCAATGTATTTGAGGACAAGCATACCCTTTGAGTTAGCCTTATTCCTGAATTATTTTGTAAGAAAAGCTTATTTTTGCAACGCCTTCGAGAGTTGCCTTAACA
This sequence comes from Thermodesulfovibrionia bacterium, assembly GCA_041500225.1. Taxonomy (GTDB): domain Bacteria; phylum Nitrospirota; class Thermodesulfovibrionia; order Thermodesulfovibrionales; family SM23-35; genus 0-14-3-00-41-53. Next base: position 21,300 of record JBGQLV010000009.1, read on the forward strand.
GAGCAGTATTTATTCATTGACAGGTCGATTGCCTTACTTACTGCATCTTCTGATATATTTCTGCCTCTTATAACAAACTCTAAGTTTATTGCTGTAAATTTCTTGGGATAGTCTTCAGCCTGTTCACCTTTTACATTTACCTCAAAACCTGTTAGTTCCTGTTTCTTCTTTTTGAGGATCGAGACAACATCCATTCCTGAACATCCTCCTATCCCCAGAAGAAGCAGCTCCAATGGCCTTGAGGCAGTATTATATCCGCCGACCTCAGGATTACTATCCATAACTATTGCATGGCCTGAAGATGCTGTTCCTACAAATTGAAGCCCTTGTATATATGTTACCTTTGCATTTGTCATTTCCTAACCTCCTTTAGAGTTTAGTTAATTTATTCGAGATGGGCATGTTTGTCAAGAAATCATGACTTTTGCCTTGTATTGAAAGTAAATTTTGAATAAACTATTATAAGTTAAGCTTTTTAAAGGCTTAAGTTGCTCACAAGTTGAGATTATTAATTATATAAGTTATAAAGGTTATATGGTATGGATGCGCTTATCTTGGCTGGTGGAGAAAATAAAAGGTTCCCGGTGATAAAGGGATTCCTTGAGATAAGCGGTAAGAGGATTATAGAGAAAAACATAGAACTCTTCAAGGGGATATTTAATAAAGTTATTATAAGCACCAATAACCCCGAAATCTATTTCTATCTCAGCGTCCCAATGACTGGAGATATAATTGAATACAGAGGACCTATGACAGGAATACTTTCGGTATTGACTATGCCAGATGTATCCGAGGTCTTTGTAACAGCTTGCGATATGCCTTTTATAAATACCATGCTTATAAAATATATCGTTGATAAATGGGAAAAGGAATATGATGCCGTAATCCCAATTTTTGACGATAAGCCTCAACCTCTTCTTGGCATTTATTCAAAAAGAATTGCTAAGAGGATGGAGCAAAGTATAAAAATTGGGGAAAGGAGTTTAAGGGAATTTCTGCGAGGAATAAATGTCCTTTATATAAAAGAGGAAGAGGTAAGAAATATAGACATGGAAGGCAGGTCCTTTATAAACATAAATACTATAGAAGATTTTCAAAAAGAGATAGGAGGGGAAATATGTTTGGTTTAGGAATGCAGGAGCTGGTTATTATCCTGATAATAGTTCTTGTTCTGTTTGGTGCAACCAGGTTACCGGAAATAGGAAAGGGCATAGGCCAGGCTATAAGGAACTTCAAGAAGGCAACATCTGAGCCTGACGAAATAGATGTGACACCAAAGAAAAATACAATACAAGAAAAGAAAAAAGAAGAAACAGAAAAAAAAGAAGGTGAATAGAGGGGCTGTTGCAGAGATTAATCTGTCAGCGATAGCGTATAATCTCCAGTCTGTCAGAAAGATTGTCAAAAACCGACCGGTAATTGCTGTGGTTAAGGCGGATGCATACGGTCACGGCGCTGTGGAAGTTTCAAAAAAATTATTTGAGGAGAACGTCTCTTTCCTGGCGGTGGCATTTACAGGTGAGGCTATAGAACTCAGAGAGGCAGGTATCAAATCCCCGATAATCGTGCTATTCGACACAGGAAATATAAAGGAAGTTTTCGATTTCAAGCTCATACCGGCTATATATAATGTGGATACAGCGTCATCTTTATCTGCTGAAGCAAAGAGAAGAAATATTATAATAAAAGTTCATGTGAAGATTGATACCGGTATGGGAAGACTGGGCTTGAGCGGTAATCATATTGTCAACGATTTGATCAAGATATCAGAAATGGAAGGTATAGAACTTGCAGGACTTTTAAGCCATTTTTCAGAGGCTGATCTCTCAGACAGGTCCTATGCAGTTCTACAGCTTAACAGGTTTAATAAAATTAGAGAAACAATCTCCAGAAAATTAAGAAGAAAAATCTTTTCACATATAGCGAACAGTGCGGCTGTCCTTACTTTTGAAGATGCCCATCTTGATGCAGTAAGACCAGGGCTTATGCTTTACGGGTATTCTCCCATTAATCAGAAATCAGAAGTCAGCCCCCCCACTCAACTCCGAATCACGAGCCCCGAACTTATAAACCTGATACCGGCGATGAAGGTCAAAACAAAAATTTTATGTATTAGAAATGTTCCTTCTGGAACACCAATAAGCTACGGGAGAACGTTTATCACAAAAAGGCCAAGCAGAATAGGGGTGCTTCCATTAGGATACGCTGACGGGTATAGCCGGTTTTTTTCAAATAATGCAGATGTACTTGTGAAAGGGAAACGAGTACCTGTTGTGGGCAGGATATGTATGGACCTGACAATGATTGACCTCACAGATGTCAAAGGTGTTAGGGAAAACGATGAAGTAATAATACTCGGAAAACAGGGAAAAGAATCAATAACAGCTCAGGAACTTGCACATAAAGCAACCACAATATCCTATGAAATCCTGACATCTTTAGGTGGTAAATCAAAGAGAATTTATGTTGAGGCTCATTGAACTTATAGGAAGAGTAATTATCGACTTTTCCGAAGGACTCGGGAAGATACTGATCCTACTGTTTTTAACAATAAAACAGTTAATACTTCCTCCACTTGAGATAAGAAATACTTTCAAACAAATGCTTGAGATTGGAGTTAGGTCTTTGCCGGTTGTTTTGATAACAGCTATCTTTACAGGGATGGTCTTTGCCCTGCAAACCTTTACGGGCTTTAAAAGGTTTGGTGCAGAGGCACTTGTGGGTACTGTCGTTGCCATGTCCATGACGAGGGAACTCGGCCCTGTCCTTACAGGTCTTATAGTTGCAGGCAGGGCAGGTGCTGCTATGGCAGCAGAGTTGGGCACAATGAGGGTAACAGAACAGATAGACGCACTCGAAACATTGGCAACAAATCCAATAAAGTATCTCGTTGTACCAAGATTTATAGCAGGGATGTTTATGTTGCCTGCACTTGCTGCAGTTGCTGATATAACAGGCATAATAGGTGGCTACTTTGTAACAGTTGGACTCTTTGATACAAGTTCTATAGTCTACTGGAAAAGGACCTGGGATTATTTAGAGGTTAGCGATATTTACAATGGACTGATAAAATCCTGTTTTTTTGGTGCAAGCATTGCCCTTGTAAGCTGTTATAAAGGCTTTTATACAAGGGGAGGAGCTGAAGGTGTTGGGAAGGCAACAACAGGGGCAGTGGTTTTGTCTTCTATGACTATACTTATATCTGACTACTTTCTTTCAGTATGGTTATTCAAATAAGCAAATAAGTAGTAAGTAAGTACTATAGAGAATGAAATATAAGCTAAGATGATAGAAATTATAAACCTGCATAAGTCTTTTGGCAAAAACCATGTGCTCAGGGGCATTAACCTTAAGGTTGAAAAAGGCGAGAGCATGGTTGTTATCGGCGGTAGCGGCTCCGGCAAGAGTGTCCTTTTAAAACATATTATTGGTATATTAAAACCCGATGAGGGTAAGGTGCTCATAGATGGTATTGATATTACAGCACTAAAAGAGAGTGAACTCTATGAAGTAAGGAAAAAATTTGGTATGCTTTTCCAGATGTCTGCACTCTTTGATTCTATGAGTGTATGGGAAAATGTGGGCTTTTCACTTCTAAGATTTAAAAAGATAAATGAAAACGAGGTAAGATCTATTGCAATCGAAAAACTAAGGTTAGTAGGTCTTGTGGGGGTTGAAGATTTAATGCCATCAGAACTATCCGGCGGCATGAAGAAAAGGGTGGGGCTTGCGAGGGCTATTGCGCATGAGCCTGAGATACTCCTTTATGATGAGCCTACAACCGGCCTTGACCCTATTATGGCAGCTGCAATAAACGAACTTATTGTGGAAATGAAAAAACATCTTTCAGTTACCGACATTGCCATAACACATGACATGAACAGTGCATATAAAATTGCTGACAGGATTGCCATGCTTTATGATGGAAAGATAATCGACACAGGAACTCCTGACGAGATCAAGAATACGCAAAATCCTGTTGTAAGGCAGTTTATAACAGGAAGTGCGTCAGGTCCAATAAAAATAGAAGGAGTACATTATGAGAGTACTTTCAACAGAACTTAAGGTCGGTTTTTTTGCTGTCATAGTCATTGTGATACTGGCCTTCATGACATTTAAGGTTGGCGGTCTTGATTGGATGAAAAAAGAAGGATACATAGTCCATGTTTACTTTAAAAACATTGCTGGTCTTGACGAAAAGACAAAGGTCAAGATAGCAGGGGTGGATGCCGGAGTTATAGAAAAATTAGAGCTTAAAGACGGTGAGGCTAAATTAACCATAAGTATAAACAAGGGCATTCAACTTTTCAGTGATGCAAGTGCCTCTATCAAGGCATCAGGTCTTTTGGGAGATAAATACCTTGATATAGAAACCGGTTCTAAAAAACCAATTCTTAAAAAAGGAGATACCATAAAAAATGTTGTCGAAGTTGTAGACCTCGATGATATGGTCCGAAATCTCTCAAAGGTATCAGCAAATATAAATACCCTTGCAAATTCTCTTAACGAGGCCCTCGGCACAGATGAGGCAAAGCGCGCTTTGAAGGATACGGTACTGAATTTAAGTGACATTACTGCAAATCTCAGCCAGACAATATCAGTAAACGACAAAAAAATGAGAAGGGTTCTTGATAACATTAACAACGTTACAGCCTCTATAAATGAGATTTTAGATAAAAACAAGGAGCCGCTTACTGCAACAATAGGAAACCTGAAGGAATTTTCAGGTACGTTAAAGTCAGATGGACCTGATCTTATCGCAAATCTTAATAAGGCTGCCAGAGAACTAAAGGCCATGGTTGAGGAAAATAGACCGGTAATAAAGAATACTGTTGAATCAATAAACAACATTACAAGACAGATTGATAAGGGAGAGGGCTCTCTCGGTAAACTTGTAAAGGATGACCGTCTTTACGAATCTATAAACAAAGCGGCAGAGGGGGTAGACAGGACTATATCGTCAGTAGAAAGGTTTAAGACATTTATAACCTTCCAGACTGACTATCTTACTAAACCAAAAGAAGGGAAGGGGTATTTTTATGTTACGCTTCAACCAAGCCACGATAAATATTATATCCTCGGTGTAGTAGGGGACCCGGTAGGAAGTGTTACCACAAAAGAGACTATAACAACCACTGGAACAGGAACATCGAGCATTAAAGAAGAAGAGATAAAGAAGAAGATAGAATTTACAGCACAATTTGCAAGGAGGCTTAAGGATGTAGCATTGAGGATAGGAGTTACAGAAAATACATTCGGCATCGGTGGAGACTATTTCTTTAATAATGACAAAGGTAGAGTAACGGCAGATATATGGGATTTTTCTAATGATGAAGAAGGCTCTAAAAGCCCGCATGTTAGAGTTGGCGTAGATTATTTTATTTTCAGGAATTTATTTGTGTCAGCTGGTGCTGACAATATCCTGAACAAGAAATGGCGCGGTGGTTATGCAGGAATAGGGCTGAGGTTTGAGGATGAAGACTTCAAATACCTCTTTGGAACCATTCCAAGGGTCTCGTTACAATGAAATTATAAGTTAATTAATTTGTTTGAAGATATTTTCGGATGAAAGGAGGTGAGTGAAATGAGGATTCCTTTTATGAAGCATGTGACATGGTATCTCGTTATAGCGATGTTTATAATAGGCATTGCACCAAGGGTAGATGCAGGACTTACGCCGTCAGAGATAATTGTCCTAACACAGATAGACAGGAATGCTGACCTTGTAAAAATCCAGAAAGTCCTGGAGGTAAAAGCAATAAGTGAAAGGCTTATGCAATTCGGGCTCACACAGGATGAGGTTCAGAAAAGGCTTATACAACTCAGCGACCAGCAGATTCATCAGATTGCACTTCAATTAGATGATCTCAAAATTGGACAAGACGATGCCCTTACATTACTCATTGCATTGCTTTTTATTGCAATACTCGTTGTAGTGCTGCTGAAGCTTACAGGACATAAGGTTATTGTAACGAAGTAAAGCGATAAAAAAAGATATATGAATATTGGAAATATATGATGGGAAAGGCTGTCTCAGTCCGTCTCAGGCGGATTATAAACGACGGATTATTGTTGATATGGCTGTCATGAGTATTTTGCAAACTAAAGGTTTATTCGTTTACGCTTCGAAAGGTTTTTTCTTTAAGGTGTTGTGATAAAAATTCTTCAACAGCCTTTCCCATACAGAATATTGTTTTCATTTTATTTACTATTTCTATTAACTTCTTGTGTTACTGTTAAAGAAATCCCAGAATCCAAACCTACTCGCATCATCGAAAATATCCCTTTCTACTCACAGGAATCCTATCAATGCGGTCCGGCATCCCTTGCATCTGTATTAAATTACTGGGGAGTTAATGTCACCCCTGATAACATTGCAAAAGAGATATTCAGCGAATCTGCAAGAGGGACATTAAATATTGATATGATCCTTTATACACAGAGAATGGGATTGGATGCGACTCAGTATAGAGGCAGTATAGAGGATCTGAAAAAGAATATAGAGTCTGGCTACCCGCTTATTGTACTTGTTGATTATGGCTTTTCTCTCTATCAGGTGAACCACTTTATGGTTGTTGTCGGATATAATGAAAATGGTGTGATAGTAAATTCGGGCAGGGATAAGGGCAAGTTTATTTCCGAGAAAGATTTTATAAAGGCATGGGATAGAACAAAATACTGGACACTATTAATAAAACCAGTAAGTAGTAACCAGTAAACAGTACGTAGTAAAAAAAATAAAATAAAGATATATTAAGGGTCTCATAATAGAATGGACATTCATAGGTTTATCAATGTCATTGATCTGTCATGCCCGCAGGTCGTAAGCGGGCATCCAGAGGTTTTCTGTCCCGAAAGCGTTCGGGACCGGTCAAGCCGGAGAATGACAATTAATAAAATGAACATTGTATTGATTATTATGAGGCTATTAATAAAATGAGAACTAAGAAAATATTTGTCTACTTACTACTTACTACTTACTGCCTGCTGTTGTTGGGTTGTGCTTTTCCGAGGATAATAGTGCTTGATGACCCTCTTAGCCCGGAGGAACATATTAACCTGGGTGTAACCTATGAAAAAAAAGGTGAATTGGATAATGCCCTGAAAGAATATCAAGTGGCATCAAAGAAACTTCCTGTAGCATATCTCTACATAGGTAATATCTATTTCCAGAAAAATGAATATGAAGAAGCAGAACGCTACTATAAAAAAGCCATAAAAAAAGAGCCGGAGAATGCCGATGCTTATAATAACCTCGCCTGGCTATATTTTATTGAGAGAAAAAACCTTGATGAGGCAGAGAGGCTTGTATTAAAGGCGATAGAGCTAAACCCTGCGAAAAAGAATATCTACCAGGATACACTTGATAAGATAAGAGCACTTAAAAAACCATGACTTCTAAAAACAGTGTTTTGTTATAATTACGTTGAACGCAGTTAATAATTTACAGGATGAACATAATGGATACCAAAAACTACGGCTCGATCCTTGCTGTTGATGACGACCCTGTTGTCCTTAACTTTATTTCATTATTACTGAATAAGTACGGATATTATGTGATTGCCTGTGAAAGTGCCAAAGACGCATTAGACAAAATACAAACCAATAAAATTGATGCTGTATTAACAGATATTGTAATGCCGGTAATTTCGGGGACCGAACTTCTTGAAAAGATACGTAACACTAATCCCGATGTTCCTGTAATTTTAATGACTGGATATGCAGACCTTGATACAGCTGTTGATGCAATCAAAAGGGGAGTCTTTGATTTTATAATCAAACCATACAAACCTGAACAAATCATCCACTCCGTAGAAAAGGCAGTTAAATATAAACGACTTATAGAGATGGAGAAAGATTATAAACGTATACTTGAGGAGTTTAATCAGGAAATAGAAACCCTTATATCTGAAAGGACAATGAACCTGATGGCGTTGACTGTAGCTGACAGGGTGAGAAACCCTGCTACTGTAATAGGTTACATGGGCAAGAAGATGCTCGAGAGAAAAGATATTTCTGATGAGTTTAAAGAGAATCTAACGACTATTATTAAGGAAACAGAAAAACTGCAGCAAATAGTAAGTGATTTTCATAATCTATTGAAAAGCAAAGAGTCCAAGTTCAGATATGAGGATATCAATGAAGTTGTAGAAAGTGTTGTTTCCACCATCGAGAAAGGGGCCGTGAAAATAGTTGCTAATCTTTCGGAACAGCCCTTAAAAATAAATATGCAAAAGAATCTTTTAAGAGCGGCGATTACCCTTCTCATAAAAAACTCTATCGAAGCAACCACTGAGAACGGCATGATATCAATTGAAACCTGCAGGGATGGAGATGCTGTAGTTCTTAAAATTTCCGATTCTGGTTCCGGCATGCCGGAAGGAGCCATCGATAAGATATTTGATCCATTTTTCAGTACAAAAAAACATAGTTTTGGAATGGGGTTGCCTTTAGTTAAACAGATTGTATCGGAGCACCTCGGTGAAATAAAGGTAGAGAGCGAACTCGGTAAAGGTACAAAATTTCATATAATATTTCCTTTTAGATGGACAAACGGTAAACAGAACTAATTTTTTTAACCCATCACTTGATTATTTTCCTGCTCCGCGTTTTCTTGACATAAGGATAGTTATTCTGTAAAATTTTTTTATAACTTAAGAAATATACAGGTAAAAGGGCCTCAGCAATCCTTTAATGCGAGGTTGACAACGCTATGAGCCCGCCCAAAAAAAAGGTGCATGTATTCATCATCTCTGACGCAACAGGGATGACGGCTGAGATGGTGATAAGTGCGGTTCTTGTGCAATTCAAAGAGATAAAACCTATCTTTAAGAGATTTCCCTATATAAAAACTAAGGAACAAATCAAAGCGATTCTGACCCAGGCCAAGGCGGTACAGGGTATCGTGATATATTCCCTGGTCTTACAGGAACTCAGGACGTGGATTCGCAAAGAAAAGCGGAAAATGAATGTCTATACTATTGACCTTCTTGGCCCATTCATGGAACGAATAGGAAGGCTTTGGAATGTGGTACCTGCATTAAGGCCCGGGCTGCTGAGAAAAATTGGGGAAGAGTCGATTCGCTTTGCTGAATCAATTGATTTTACCCTGAAGCACGATGACGGACAAGGTATAGATACTTTGGAAAAGGCAGATCTTATCATACTTGGTGTTTCAAGAACTTCCAAAACCCCAACCAGTCTTTATCTTTCATGTAACAATGGTTTAAAAGTGGCCAACGTGCCTATTATCGAGGGCATGAAACCACCCAATAAGGTTTTTACGGTAAAAACCCAAAAGGTTGGCCTTACTATTGCACCAGAGAGACTTGCATTTATCAGGCAAAAGAGGCTTAAGTACGCAGGTTCCACCGATTATACGGACATATCACATGTTAAAAAGGAACTTGAATACAGTCATCGGATATTTAATCAGATAAAAGGATTGCAGGTTATAGATGTTACAAATAGCTCTATAGAGGAGATTGCTAACAAGGTGACAGAGGTTAGGTCGGAAATCTTGATTAGTAATCAGAAGGCGTGAAAAGGATAACTAACGAGTAGCGGCAATTAGAAGAGAGGAGATGATTTTTCTATGAAGAAGCGTGATTTTGTGCTGTGGTTCAAGGAACTGGGAAAGGAAGATATTCCGCTTGTCGGCGGCAAATGTGCCAATCTTGGAGAATTAATGAGTCGGGTTGGCGTACCTGTCCCTAATGGTTTTGCCGTGTCAGCTTATGCATACCAGGTTTTCCTGAAAAGGACTAATGCAGCTAAGACAATTGAAACCCTCCTTTCTGATATGGATATGGCTGACATGGAATCATTGCAAGATGTTTCCAGAAAAATCAGGAAGCACGTCGAGGGTCTATCAATGCCAAAGGAGATGGAAAAGGAGATTCTTGAGGCATACCAGGAGCTTTGTAAGCATGTTGGCAAGAAGAATGTTGCAGTGGCAGTCCGTTCTTCAGCCACAGCCGAGGACTTACCGGGTGCCAGTTTTGCAGGCCAGCAGGATACCTTCCTGAATGTAACTCAGAAAGATCTCTTAAACAGTATAAAGAAATGCTGGAGTTCTTTGTTTACACCAAGAGCCATTGTCTACCGAAAAGAGAAAGGGTTTCCACACGATGAAGTACTCATCAGTGTAGCTGTCCAGGAGTTGATTTTCTCTAAAGCGTCCGGTGTTATGTTCACACTGGAACCGGTTAGCGGAGCAAAAGATAAGATAGTTATAAATGCATCCTGGGGGCTTGGTGAAGCTATTGTGAGCGGTCAGGTAACACCTGATGAATATGTTGTGGAAAAGGGGACTTTTCGAATTGTGGAAAAACATGCAGTGAAAAAAGATAAGCAGATTGTATCCGACAAAAAAGGAAACACAAAATGGGCAGCGGTACCCAAAGGAATGCAGAACCTACCTGCACTGTCTGATAAAGCAATTATTCGCCTTGCTCAATATGGTGTGCAGATTGAGAATCACTATGGTGTACCACAGGACATTGAATGGGCTGTGGACGGGAAAGGTCGAATCTTCATTCTTCAGGCCAGGCCTGAAACAGTCCATAGCGTTGAGGGTAAAGTGAAAAGCGAAGAAAGGAAGGATTTTGTGGGAAAAGATATTCTTGTAAGGGGCATAGGTGTCAGTCCTGGCCAAAGATCAGGCCTGATACAGATAATATTAAACGTCAAGAACATATCAAGTTTTAAGCAAGGGAATATTTTAGTCACAGAGATGACCACGCCTGATTGGGTTCCGGCCATGAAGATTGCTTCAGCAGTAGTTACGAATTTGGGTGGCAAAACCTGTCATGCTGCTATTGTGAGCCGTGAGCTTGGGGTTCCATGTGTGGTCGGCACTGAGAATGCCACAAAGGTTCTTAAAGATGGTGAGGTGGTAACAGTAGATGGGCAGAGAGGACTTATATTTAAGGGGGCAGCAGCAGAGCAAGAGGTAATCAAGTCACCGGTAGCACCTTTAGATCTGTCGGCTCAGGTGATAACAGCCACCAAGGTGTATGTTAATCTGTCCATTCCTGAGATTGCCAAAAAGGTAGCTCAGGAAACCAATGCTGATGGTGTCGGCCTTTTAAGGGCTGAACACCTGATGCTTAGCATTGGAAAACATCCGAGGCTTCTTTTAGAAGAGGGTGGAGATAAGGTGATGATCGACACCTTTTCCCGGGGCATCGGACAGGTAGCCGAGGCATTCTTCCCGCGTCCCGTTGTTTACAGGTTTCTTGATTTTAAGCCTGACGAATTTCTTGAATTGCCGGGTGGGGAGAAATATGAAAGAGCCCATGTTGGACCTAACCCGATGATTGGCTATCGTGGAGAATACAGGTACACGAAGGAAGATGACATCTTCAGGCTTGAGCTTAGGGCAGTCAGGCAGGCAAGGGAGACAATGGGATTCACAAATATATGGGTGATGGTTCCTTTTGTCAGGACACTTAAAGTTTTCAGGGAGACTGTCAGGATCATGCGCGAAGAGGGTCTTGAACATCGGGATTGTCCTGATTTTCAACTTTGGATTATGGTAGAAGTTCCAAGCACGTGCTTTATGATTGAGGAATTCTGCAGGGAGGGAATTGATGGTGTGAGTTTCGGAACCAACGATCTGACAATGCTCGTGCTCGGGGTAGACCGCAATGATACGTCTGTACAAGAGCTTTATGATGAAAGGAATCTGGGGGTTCTGAGGGCAATTGCATATACAATGGCTGTATGTAAAAAACACGGTGTGACTACTTCTATCTGTGGACAGGCTCCAAGTGTTTATCCGGATTATCTGGAGTTCATGATCCGTTGTGGCTGTACATCTATCTCGGTTAACCCTGACACTGTAGTGTCAGCAAGGAGAAACGTGGCTATGGTAGAGCATAAGATTCAAATGGAAAAGGCATTGGGGATGGTATGCAGACCAAAGATAGCTAAAATCCCAATGGAAGAGGTATTTTTTTGGAGACATGTAGAAGAATAGAAGGGCTTGTAAACTATATCGCCGGCAAATATGTTCATGCGGCAGAGATTGGCATTGGACATTCTCCTGATGTGGCGTTTGCTTTGATGGGAAAAGGCATACGGGTTTTTGCAACTGATGTCCGACCATTCCAATATAACGGACTTAAGGTCGTGATGGATGATATCACAACGCCGGATCTTTCTGCGTATACAGATATAGATATTCTCTATTCCCTGAGGCCGCCTCCAGAGCTAATTCCTTACATGGTACGTCTATCAAGGACGCTTTCAACCGACTTGATCGTTAAGCCACTGTCCTCTGAATACATAGGGGGACAATTAATCCGTCATGGAAATACAACTTTTTTTCTATGGAATTTTTATGAAAAAGGTTGAATCAAAGAAAAAATGTTTTTTAAGAAAAAAAATTATTTACCTAATTGGTGAAGGCACTGGTGAGACGATTACCAAGATTGCCAGGGCATCTCTTGTTCAATTTAGCCGTGAAAATGTCGAGGTAAAGACATTTTTCCTGGTCACTGATAAACAATATATTATACGTATTGCAAAACAGGCAGCAAAAGATGAGGCTTTGGTGGCTTTCAGCATGGTTCAACCATCTCTGAGGGATTTTTTGATCCAGGAGACCGAACGCAGAGGGATAAAGGCCATTGATGTCATTGGTGATTTTATTGTGCAGCTGTCTATCTTTTTGAAGGAAAAACCTTTATCTATCCCAGGTCGACAGTATATTTTGGATGAAGATTACTTCCGACGAATCGAGGCGATAAACTTTGCAGTCAAACATGATGATGGAAAACTCCCCCAGGGCTTAAAAATTGCTGACCTGATCCTCGTGGGACTTTCTCGAACAGGCAAGACCCCCTTATCGACCTATCTTGCCAACCAGGGGTGGAAGGTTGCTAATGTCCCCATTCACCCAGACATGGTTCCACCACAAGAGCTGTTCCAGGTAGATCAGCGCAAGGTTTTCGGCTTGATAATTAATGTTGAGAGTCTTGTAAAGCTCAGAGAATCAAGGCTGGAGCAATTGGGTCTTGCACCTTACGCCAAATACGCGGATCCTGTCCGGGTAGCTGACGAGATTGAATGGTGTAAGGAATTTTTTAAACAGCATCCACGCTGGCGGGTTATGAATGTCTCTAACAAAGCGATAGAGGAAGTGTCTGCGAGCATTCTTCGTGATTACCAGACTGGGGGAAAGCTCACTTAACAGATGCGTGAGTGCAGAAAATTCAATAGAGCAAATATTTTGATCTCAGCTTTCGGAACTGTTCAAGCGGTTTCTGCCAGCGCACTACAATGGAACAGGGGTCCTGACCATCTTTGATAGCCTGCAGGATCCAGCGTGCACCAATAAGGTCCAGAGTCTTATCAATCTGGAACTCTCCGGGGAAAAGTTTATAGAGTGCTGCAGCGATTTCTACACCAAGAGCTGTGGGATCCAGTGCCTGGCGATCAACCAGGATAATCTGCACACCGTGGCATACTTCATTCTTAAAGCGACTACTCACAGGTGTAAAGTCAACAGACATAAAGCGGACACCCTGAATTTTACGGTTATTCAGATACTCTGCGAGTTCTTTCGCATGAATCCAGGGAGCGCCGAGAAGTTCAAAGGGTGTGTTTGTTCCCCGTCCAACGCTCACGTTTGATCCCTCGACCAAAGCTACTCCGGGATATAGAATAGCTTCCGTCAGCGTCCGGAGGTTAGGCGATGGGTTTACCCATGGCAGGCCGGTCCCGTCGTACCAGTCAGTGCGCTCATAACCGCGCATTTTGATAATATGCAGTTTGACGTTGATTTTGTTCTCGGCTTTAAACATTTTCGCCAACTCCCCCACTGTCATGCCATGCCTGACAGGCATCGGAAAATAACCGACAAAAGATTTTAAATCCTTGTCCATGATAGGGCCTTGGACAAAAGAGCCTGTGATTGGATTCGGACGGTCGAGAACATAAAACGCTATTCCCTTCTTAGCCGCAGCTTCCATCGCGTAGCCCATTGTAGTGATATAGGTGTAGAAACGGACACCGACATCCTGAATATCAAAAACCAGCGCATCCAAACCATTAAGCATTTTTTCCGTTGGCTTTTTAGTATCACCATAGAGGTTGTAAACAGGCAGGCTTGTTGTCAGTTCTATACCTGAAGAAAGGTTATAGTCGTCATTGCTATACAGACCGTGTTCAGGGCTGAAGATTGCTGCAAGCTTAACGTTATGTGACTTGTAGATAATATTCAGTGTGCGCCGTCCTGCTGAATCTATTCCTGAATGATTAGTAATAAGTCCGACTCGAAGTCCGGAGAATGATTTGAAATTTTCATCTTCAAGTACATCTATTCCGGTTTGTACCTTACCATTACGTTTACTTTCCATATTTCGGTAACCTATGAGCGAGGGTTGGGTGTCCGGAACTTGTTTAGCCGAAACCGGTACGAGCGCTTCGGCTACGAATTTTTTAATCTCCGCTCGCAGCTGACGCACATCGCCTTTGCCGTATGGGTGAACCCGATTGGTCAAGACAATAATATAAATTTTGGAAACAGGATCAATCCAGATCGCAGTTCCGGTAAAACCTTTGTGCCCGTAAAAAACTATTGGAGATAATTTATTGTAATTGGATGTAAGAACCGATTCGATATCCCAACCGAGCCCGCGGATAGTCTTATTAGGGGGTGTCTGGGGAGTGGTCATCTTCTCAACTATAAGCGGGCTTAGGATGCGGGCACCCTTATGGCTACCACCAGATAGGAGCATCTGTGCGAAAATAGAAAGATCACCGGCAGTTGAGAAAAGTCCGGCGTGGCCTGACACACCACCCATTTTGTAAGCCGTAGGATCATGTACTTCTCCCTGAAGCAATTTCCCTGTTTTTCCATTCTGGTACTGTGTAGGAGCTATGCGCTTGCGTAATGTCGGTGAGGGCTTAAATCCGGTGTCCTTCATCGCCAGCGGCTTGAAGATGCGCTCGGCGCAATACACGTCGAGCGGCTGACCAGAAATACGGTGAACGAGTTCGCCCAGGATTATAAAATTGATATCGCTGTAAACAAAATTTGTCCCGGGAGGAAACACAGGATTCTCAGCTATGATCATCCTGATGGCCATGTCATAACCTGACCATTCCGGCTTCAGGTCCAGGTCTGGCCGGAGACCAGAATAGTGTGTGAGCAGTTCGCGTACCGTGATATTTTCTTTTCCATTAGCTTTGAACTCTGGCCAATACCTGGCAACTGGGTCTTCAAGACACAATTTCCCCTCCTCCACCAGTTGCATGAGCGCAGTCGTGGTTGCAACCACCTTTGTAAGGGAAGCTAAGTCAAAAATGGTGTCTATAGTCATGGAAAGTTTTTTCGGTTTGATAGCACGATGCCCAAAAGCACGGCGGTACAAAACCCTATCTTGTTTCCCGATAAGGACGACAGCTCCTGGGATTTTGCCTGAACGAATCGTTTTTTTTATGATCTTGGAGATCAGAACCATTTGCTCTTTGCGAAGCCTCAGAGGATGGTCTGGTACATCCTTAGCCAGAGATGTGGTAGTAACTAACGGCTCAATTAGAACACATAATATTAAAGTGAAGAGAACCCTGAACAGTCGGTTCAAAGCCTTTTGCGCCCCTTAAAAGTTTACCATTTTTATAGTCTTATAGTCCTATTTTTTCAGCCCATCAGAGGTATAAATGTTGTGAGGATTCCAGAGCATCCAGCCATGTGACCCAAATTTTTCGGCAGCATTTATCTGATCTCTTATTTCCTTTTCTCTAAAGTACCTTCTGTCAAATGCATAGTCTCTAAATGCCTGCAACCATGGTCTAAAGCGGAATGATGGAAGATGTGTGCGCTCCTGCCCTCTTTTAAGGGTAAGATAAATAATTTCATAAGGATAAGCAACAGGTTTTCTGTAACCCGGTATTCCGTATTGAAATCCTGATGGATAAAGCATAGGAGATAAATAGTCAAGAATCGGGGTAAGATCATCGAGTTTTTGTCCGATTTTTGTATCATTGAGATTCCAAAAAACATAACCGAAGATATCTGCATTAAGAAAGACATTGTAAGGTACAAGCCTCTTTTTCGCCTCAGTGAGAAATCCGGAGATGGCTTTTACCCTGTTTTCTTCTGTATTGGACATAGAAAATTTAAGTCCGGATGCATCAGGAAACCGAACATAATCGAACTGTATCTCATCAAATCCATATTGAGCGGCCTCTATTGCAATATCGGTGTTATATTTCCATATCTCCTCTTTGAACGGATCCACCCACGCAAGATTTTCTCTATCACGCCATATCTCTCCGCTCTGAGTCTTTATTGCTAAATCGGGCCTTGCCAAAGCAAGGGGATTATCTTTAAAAACAACAATTCTTGCAATGGTATATATGCCTTTTTCTTTTAAGGATTTTATCAAGTCTTTAATATCCTTTATGATTATTATTTTCTGGGCGCCGACTTCCGATGCAAGGGAGATTGAACTCTTATAAGTTATGTTGCCTCTGTCACCCTTCACATCTATGACAAGTGAATTGAGTTCGGTCTCTTCTATGAGCTTGAGAGCGGATCCTCGCAGGATTCTGCTACCTATCCCATAAAAGGAAAGATAGAGGGCTTTTGGTGTGAAAGGTATTAGTCTTATTTCAAGAGACGCAGTGGTTAGCAGTGTAGTGATAATCTGCTCGGCCCTCAAGTATCCATACGCTCTCACTGCAATCTTATTCCCTATGGTTTTCACGATGAACATACCCTTTTCATCGGTAAGTACAACATTATTGTTTAAAGTGACGAGAGCCCCGGTTATAGGTTTTTTTGTGAAAAAATCGACTACTTTCCCGCTTGTATATTTTATTTTATCACCCATTGTATACCCTGTTGTATAGCCGAGCATCAATAAAAAGGGCATCACAATTAAAATGATTATGAATTTTTTAAATCTTCTACTCATTATTATCATCTATTTATTTTATCACATATCCTAACCCAAATTATTCATATATTTTTTTGATACAAGCCGAGATAGAGTATCCTCGCTCATTCTCGGTCGTTCCGACCTCCGAAGGTCGCATCGACAATCCGCTCCAATACTCTATCTCGGCTTGTTTGACCGTTTTTATGAATAATCTGGGCTAAACATAGCAAAAAAGACAGGACAGACATTCCCTGTAAATAATAGTAATTTAATGCAACTAATGAGATATCTTTCTTTCAATAGTTGACTTTCCGTTGAGGTGGGCTTCCTGCGAGAATCCTCTCAAATACCTTTCCCTTGTCTGCATTGACCATAAGATAACGCGGAAGCGTCATGATGTTATCAGAAGTATTTGTATGACGTCGCTCTATGGTAAATGCAGCCATATATCCCGCCTTAATCGCCTTGCCGATAAGATTATCATCATAAATGCCAAAGGGCCATGCCAGCATGTCCACTTTGACATTAAGTTCCTTCTCCAGTTTTTCTTTTGATTTTTTAAACTGCATTTCTACAAACTTTTCATATTCAGCAGGTTTTAACTTCTTTTTGTCTTTATTGAAATTAGGGTGCCAGTATGAGTGAGACTGAAAGTTGAAAAGACCTGTTTTTTTTATATCCCTGAGCTGGTCCCATGTCATAGCATATGGTGCATTGGATATGGCAGAAGGATATAAAAACAGAGTCACCGGAAAATGGTATTTTTTCACTAAAGGGAACATATCTGTATAAACTGTTTTATGTCCGTCATCAGCGGCAATCACTACTGACCGGGGAGGAAGAGGAGTCCCTTTTCCGAGATAGTAATCCACAAGCTGTCTGAGGGGTATAACTGTATAGCCATTATCCCTTAGATATCTTAAATGAGACTCGAAAACGGTTGTGGTCACTGTCATACTATCAGCAACTGAAGGCCCGAAGCGATGATAGAGGAGAATAGGTATCCTTACTGCTTGGAAACTCTCTTTTTTGTCAGTTAATTCTCCCTCAGCTGGAAGGAGAATTAAAATGAGAAAAATAATAGCAGATAAGGTAAATAAACTGATTTTCCTATTATTATCTGGGAAGGATAAAAAAGAAATTATTCCCGTATTGTGTAGCTTCATAACCTACCGTTCCACCATGTATCTCAACAGCATTTTTTATGAAAGCCAGACCATGCCCGGTACCCGGTTTATTTGAGACATTGCTGCCACGATATTCATCTTCAAAGATTCTTTCTCGTTCTTCAGGATTAATGTGAGGACCTGTACTGAAAACATTATACTTGATCCCATCCTTACCCTGTCCAAAATAATCTTTGATTACCTCTCGTCCATATGCTATATATTTTTTTCTTTCGCCTGTATAAGTAATCGCTTCCTCTGTGTATTTAAGGGCATTTGAGAAAAGGTTGGCGTATACCTGAGCTATGAGACCCACATCTACAACACTTATAACCTCTTCATCCGGTATGCCGCTGAACCGATCATCTATTGAGATGCCCATTTTTTCAAATTGTTCAATAAACCGGTCTAATTGAGGTTGAACTACATCTTTATTTATATTACATGGCTTTGTAATAAGGGTGAGTTGTCCTTTATCAAAATGACTCCTTCGCAGCAAGGTTTCAAGGAACAGGCTCATATTCTTATAGTGTTTTTCGATATTTTCCAATTCTTCCATGAGGCCGCGGTTATTCTCAGTTAATTCTGCCAGCAGGTGTTCCATTGTCATTTCATCGACAGATTCTTTTCCTAAATAAAGGTTAAGGAGTTTTTCTACCTCTATGTTCTTCAATATTTTTTTCCTGAGGTGTCTTAAAAAAAACCTATAGGCTATATTGGGTGCGATTATATTATGCTCAATATCAGCAACAAGGGAGCGAATAAATCTCAGATGTTCAATGTTCTTCTCAAATAGAAACCTGTTATGAATATTAAAACCTATACGATTCGCAAATTTCTCAAAAAAAAGTTCCTGCTGTGGGCTCAGATTGATGACCGTATATACCTTTAATAAGCCGAGGATATCATCTTGGGTCTTAAAAGGGAGCTGGTCGATAAGGAGTTTTTTCCCGCGAATGGTCAATACAAGGTTGTTATTGCTTGTATAATAAGGTTGTTCATCTGGGATGACATCAGATGGAGGAGGTGAAAACAATTCATATACGTCGACTCTTGTTTGTGCAACAAGTGCTAATTTATTCAGTTTGGGTACTACAAGATATAGTCTTGCATCCAGGTTAAAAAAAATTTTGGGGATAAAAACACACAATCTGTAAAAATCCTCAATGCTGTCGAATTCCTGTGCCAGGTCAAAGAAGGTCGTTAAGGCGTTAGTTTCTGTTTGTGTAAAATTATATTCCGTGAAATCAAGCTTTTTTGATTTTATCCGCTCAAGAATATAGTTCAAGGTAGCCATTTATTATCTATCAAAGCTATGAAATGTCTTATTCATCATCCATCAAAATAAAGAAATCCTGTCCTATTCTTTTATACATACTAATAAGTTCATAAGTAAGGCCACATAACCGTCATTCCCCGACTCGATCGGGGAATCCAGAAGAAGACCGGATTATCCGGTCATCCGTCTTACGTATTGACGGACGGATAATGACAACATGCGCATATAATGTAGTTTTACTTATGAACTCCTTAGTAATAAGAAATTGCAGTTTACCATTTTAGGTATTTATATTATAGCAAATCTTATTTTAACAACAAATATCCTTGATCCATATCCCGATATGGAAAATTGTCATTGCGAGCATAGCGAAGCAATCTCGCCTTCAAAGCTCAGATTGCCACGAACCCTTCGGGTTCTCGCAATGACAGACAGGTCAATACTGTACAAAGTCTATATCGGGATTTGGGCTTGACTACCCTGACCCATTACAATATGATTAAATAGAGTCTATCCATAAAGTCTGCTTATCTGCGTGTCATTCCGGCAGTTCTTAGGCCGGAATCCAGTGTTTTCAATAGCTTCTGGATTCCTGCCTCCGCAGGAATGACAAAAAAACTAAGTTTATGAACAGACACTAAATAAAAAGATTATATACCTTTTAAAACAGGAGGAAATTATGAAAAAGCGTGAACTGATTACACTTTTGAATAGGGACATTGCAGATGAACATGCTGCTATTATCCGTTATCTTGTACACGGCTGGCTGGAGGGTGAAGATACGCCCATAGGATCCAGTCTGCTATCGCGCTCCAGAGAAGAGATGTGGCACATGCACTGGCTGGGGATGATCATAAGCCAGCTTGGCGGAGAACCGAATTTTATACCGGCCCCATACCCTTATGATCCGACTAACAGGGCTACCATATTCAAATCCTACGTCGAGTACGAGGAGAAGCTTATACCCCACTATAATGCAGAAGCAGATATGGTGGACGACCCCCATATCAAACGTGTCTTACAGAGAGAGGCATGGGAATCAGCTATTCATGCCAGAAAGTTTCAGAGAATACTGGGGAAATTACGTCCTGAAGAAGCTAAGGGTGTTCCAGGCGGAGAACTTGGGTTGCCAAAGAAATTCCTTGACAGACTTCAGGGAGAGGTAACAGACAAGTACAATGAAATGCTTCATCACATTCGGCATTCCTGGGTTTTTCAAAAAAAAGGTCTTCTGTCATGGCAGCTCATGGATCAGGCCATGGAAAAAATGAAACAGATCGCACATTTCGCAGAAGATATAGGCGGAAACGGTATCTCACCACAGTTTAATCCTGGCCTGATAGATAAAAGTACAGCCATCAGTAAGGCTCTCAAAAAGGCTATAAATGACGTCAGAGCAGCTCAAGAACGGCATATGAAATTAAAAGAAGACAGCGAATTGAAGAAACATGGAGGTATGGTTATTAACCTCGACCTTACTTTTCAGCAAGAGCAGTATCAAGCAGAAGAACTGGAAGATATGAGCAGGAAGAAATGATTAATATTCTTTAAACTGATGAATACCCGCAACAGGCTACGAGGTATCAAGGTCGTGAACTACTCGGGAAAGTCTGTCATTCCGCACTCGATGCGGAATCCAGGGTTTCCTATGGAAACAGGAATCCAGAAACCAGAGACTGGATTCCCGCTTTCGCGGGAATGACAAAAGGGCAGGAAAGACATGCTTATACCCGGAAGCACAGCTTCAAGGAATTCGATCGATTAGAGGCATATCTAAACCGATATTTCAATCAAGCGGTGTGCCGTCCACAAGTTCTTCGTAAAAATTTCTGAGATCAGGCAGCTTTTTAGAAGCTATTATCTTCATTGCGCTTCTTGGGTGCTCATTCAGTATTCCTGTAATCATATAGGGTATATGGTAACCCCATTCAATCTCTGCTTTGAGAGGGATGAATATTTCCTGAATTATCTCAATAATGGGTCTAATATCAAACTTTGGATTCTTCAGGAAGGCAAGCAAAAGTTCCAGTGGACAATTGCCTGCTCCTCTGCCCATGCCGTAAAGAGTTGAATCTATACGATTCACACCTGCAATGATTGCCTCTATTGTATTAGCAAAGGCTAACTGCTGGTTGTTATGAGCATGTATACCAAGCTCTTTTCCAGGCAGTGCCTCGAAGTACTTCTTTGCAAGAAAATGTATCTGTTCAGAGTACAAAGCACCGAAACTGTCTACAAGATAAACAACAGGAACAGAGCTTTTTGAAAGATCATTCAGCGCTTCATCAAGGTCTTTTTCCAGTACCTTGGAAACGGCCATCAGGTTTATAGTTGCCTCATAACCTTTGTCAATGCATTGATGTGCCAGGCTTATACCTTTATCTATCTCTTTTGCATAACATGCTACACGTATCATGTCAAGTACACTGTCTTTTTTGGGATGTATGTCTTCATAATCGATGCGTCCTATGTCAGCCATAGCCGATAATTTCATCTTGTTGTCAAAACCCCCGACAATTCTTTTCAAATCATCTTCGGTGCAAAATTTCCAGGCACCGTTTTCACCTCGGGAAAAATATTTTTCTGAGGATTTATATCCCATTTCCATATAGTCGACGCCGGCTTGTGAAAGGGCAATAAAAACCTTTCTTACAAAATCATCAGTGAATTGCCAGTTATTGATTAAACCGCCATCACGAACAGTACAATCTAAAACCTTAATCTGAGGACGAAACATATATTAAATACCTCCAATTATTTATTTGACGGATGTAACCTGATTTGAAGCCTAATTTTATTATACACAATTTATGATTTTTATGCGTAATAGCGAATACAATCTTAATAACAACATCCCCAAAAATGTCTGAAATTATGCTCTGTCCGGTAAGCTTTCAGTAAAGGGTGGAGTTTAGCTGTCATGGATTCGACAAGCTCACCATGACAATGTCATCCTGAGCTTGTCGAAGGGTGCGCCGCTTTTGTGAGCCGCCACGCTTCACTGAATGATTACTCTGTCCGTAGTATTTTTCTTTATTTTTCAATCTGATATCGGTAAAATTACTATTACACAGCCATGAATAAACAAAAATCTATTAATTATTGGTTCAATATGGCAGATTATGATTTGAAAACCGCTCAACTAAATTAAATCCTCTTAACATAGAGGCTCGGTATCCTGAGATGAAAGAAAAATTAGGGAAAGCTATAAACAAAAAGAAGGCATACGTTTTATTGGAAGATACAAGGAGTACATATAAATGGCTCAAATCAAAAAAGAAGTAAAGAAAGCCTTGAGAGAGTATCTTATCAAAGTTCAAAGAGATATTCCTGTTGATTTTGCGATATTATACGGCTCACAGGCAAAAGGGCAAGCTCGGCCTCACAGTGATATTGATATCGCAGTTTTCTCTCATAAATTTAAAAATAAATCGCACTATGCTGCACAGGTGATGCTGCAGAAATATTTGTGGGGAATAAAAGCCGACATCCAGCCTTTAGGTTATCCTGTAGAGGAATACTCTTCAAAGAATAAATTAGATTTTGTCGGGGGAATTATCAAGAAAGAAGGGATCGTCGTCTGCAGAAAGAATAAGATATTGATATAGGGTTGCATAAACTATTGCTTCAGATTCAGGCGTCCTTACAAGTGAAACTGATATTTCAAGACTTGACCCTCAGGTTCTTGTTTCATTTTTTGTGGGCTTAGTGTCAGCTTTTATTTTCGGCAAACTTGGGGGCGGAAAATAGCAATTGTGTTTCTTGTAATATCTTCTATTGGAGGCGGAGTTTCTATAATTGCAAATTATGAGAAAATGCATTGGTTTAATTTGCTTACTTATATTATCGTTATAATAATGCTTTTGGATGCTGTGAGCCTTCTTAGCTATCCTAAAGTTAAAGCTCAATTTGTTTCAAGAAAGTTGAAACAAAATATTAAAGAACAGGATCAAGTTTAGGTACAGATAAAGCAGTTTAATGAAACGGGGTTAAGACGAATGTCCGCAGTGCAGCAAATAAAGGAGGCAAGCTATGGGACCTTTTGAATCGACAAGTCCACTTATCATGATAATTGCTTTGGGCATTGTTGTTTTTATTATCATATTGGGAAGAAAGTCCTTCGAAAAATCTCTCAAAACAAAAATCTTACAACTGGAAACAGGTGAAGAGAGGCTTGGTGAAATGTATGTCAAAACTCGGGATCTTAATTTCAGGGGATTTCTTCTGTCAGAATACGGGCGTGACGGCAAATTAGTTCTAACAACCAAGAGGTTAATCTATTGTACATATGATGAAAAAAAGGTTGCACTCTCTATTCCTCCTGATGAAATCCTTGAACTAAAGATTGGGCAAAACGGGCGTATTGTAAAGTATCCCTCACTTAAATTGAGGTGTAAAATCAATGGAAAAGATAAAATCGTTACATGGACTATCCCAGAGGAAAAAGTAGTAGACGGCAATCCGCTTGTTTTTATGCAGGCAAAAACATATAAAAATCCTCATACACCAGCATCTTTTGGAGCACTACTGAAGGGAACCCGGTGGGGTCAGGCTTGTTTATTGACATTTGGAGAGCAAGAAAGAGAATGTCCGCATTGGTAGATAACAAAATATCGGAGCAAGGCATAAGGAAACAAGCGGGCTTTACTATCGGCTTTCTCGACCGTGACCCGCCTACTTCGCCAATAAAAATCATTATAATATCTTTCAATTGGTAATCTTTAAGCGTTAAGCTCGTTCAAATTCAACATTTACAAGCGTATTCCACATCAAACGGCAATTATCCAATTTGAGGACTTGATGAAGAAGCTAACAATTTACCTGACATCGTCTAATCAGGTCAAAATCCTATCTTTTACATTTTATGTGAAGCAATGGGGTCTGTCAGCTTTTTGAAGACAGCTCATTTATCTTTTGGATAAAACTTCCGGCAAGCTCGGTAATAGAAGACCAGTCTTCAGCCATTACAAGTTCACGTTTAATTATAGCAGAGCCAACGAGTATACAGGAGGCATCCGCTGCAATATATTGTGAGATATTATTTAGGGTCACACCACCGCTCAGCATATATTTTATAAAAGGCATCGGACCCCTTATGGTCTTTAGAAAATCCAAACCCCCGATTTCTACAAAAGGAAAGAGCTTTATGATGTCTCCGCCTGCCTTGTATGCCCTGTATATCTCAGTAGGCGTACATGCCCCGGGTATGGAAACAGCGCCTTCCTTCTTGGTAAACTTCACAATCTTTTCATCAAAATTCGGGCTGACAATATATGTGGCGCCGGCCTTGAGAGCCTTTTTTGCATCTGTGGTGCTGAGAACCGTGCCGGCGCCAACCGCAACACTATCGTCATCACTTAATATTTTGATTACCTCCTCAGCCTCAGGGACAGAGAAAGTAATTTCTATTAGCTTGACTCCTCCATTTATACATGCTTTGGCAGCCTTATACGCCTTCTCCGGCGTATCGGTACGTACTGCAACCATCAATTGATAACGCTCGATCATGTCAATTAATGTCATTCCGTACTCCACGAAAGAATCTACCTCAGTCCTACACGAAAGCGGTAGTTTTGATAACTAAAGATAATCCCATTCTGAGTAATCTCTTCTAACTTCAAGCCGGTAATCAAATCTTGACCTTCTTGCATCGCTTGACCATTGATCTTTACCATTCGGATAGTTGGATCGATAGAATAAACAAAGGCAGAAATGGAAAAGGCCGGCAGATTCTGCTGGACAGATAGCGGGAGCTCCTTCAGGTTAAACACTCTTTTTTCTGCCGAAGCCCCGGTATAAGTATTGGTTTGCGGCTCAACCGGAGAATGGTTAGTCACAGGGGACTGTTGCGGTACTGTTGAAGAAATCCCGGGAAAATCTTTCGTATTAACTGTTGGTATAGGTTTGTCTGAAACTCTACTATACTGATTAGTTTTAGTCTGTGCTTGCTGGTTTTGCTGGACAACATTAACCAGTTTTTCGGCAGGCTTTGCTGTAGAGTTTTTAGACTCATACACACCAGCGTTGACTCCTGGACTTTTAGTCGCTGTCAGGGTAGGTGAAGGAGATTTGAATACCTTTGAATCAAGCTGTTTTTCGGTAGTTGACCGGGCAACTATGGTTGTCTTTTTCGTCTGCCATGGACCAAGCCACCATAGCAATAAGCCTGCATTCAGAAGCAAGGCTGCTAAAATCAGATAAGGCCACGATAATCGTTTCTTTGGCTCCTGTTCAATGATATCCTGATCTGTCAATAAATCCGGTACCGTACCACGCTGACGTTCTTTCTCTGATTTTTTCAGGGCATCAAGAATATATGACATATCTATTTTTCCATTTGCCTGTTAATTAATAATGGTTCATTGCTGCCAACTGCGGTATTCAGGTGGATCAGGGTTTGAGGTCCTACAATTCCATCCGGCACCAAGCCATTGGCAAGCTGAAATTTCTTTACTTGTCTGACAAGCGCATCATCAAAAACAACATTTTTACGAGGTTGAACTGTCTGCCCTTGAATAAGTGATAGTTGTTTGTATAGCCACTGCACTACAGGCCCCTGATCACCGGGTTTAATGGCGACCTGATAGCCCGGAGGCGTCTGCCATAACAGGGTGTAGTCGCCAAACCACCGCGGTTCAATGTCTTTGACGTCAACCATCTTCGTTTTAGTGCCCAATACAAAAATGGCTGTTTGCCCCCGAAGCGCTGTTAATGTGGCGTAAAATTTCCGGCCTTGATTATCAAATAGCCTCAACACAGCTGGTCTATTCAAGCGGAGCAGATTACTCAAACTTCCCTGTGCATCCAGACAGCGTAAGCCCTGAATCTGAACTTGCTGGCAAGCACTACCATTATTGGGTTTATAGATAACGCCCCACTGCTTTAACAGCGATTGGTATGCCATCTCATGACTGCGATTAATTGGCTGGTCAGCCGGCCAGTCCAGTGATGTCAACCGTGGACGTTCTATAATCGGTTCAGTAACACTTGCTTGCCGGACAGGTCTTGGTGTAATTTTTGCCAAAGACTGTGGTTGATAATTATAGTAAATCGATGCCAGTGCAGCCACACAACCTATGAGTACTAAGCTGAGCAATGCCCATCTAAATGCTTTCCTGTGCGACACTTGAACCTCAGGTTTTCCCAATACTTCGCGTGCAGCTTTGGTAAGTGTATGTTTATTAACCCTGTCTTGCCCCTGAACATAGGCTCCGAGCAAAGCCCTATCACATAACAGATTAATCAGCCGTGGAATCCCTCTACTTAAGCGGAACAGTTTGTTAATGGTTGAAGAGGGGAATAATTCTTTGTGTGCTCCGGCTACTGCTAAACGATGGTTCACGTAAGCAGAAATTTCTTTCTTCATTAGCGGACCCAGGTGGTAACGGGCAGTGATCCGTTGCGAAAGCTGCCTTAACTCTGGTCGCGACAATATGTTCTTGAGTTCAGGTTGTCCCAGCATGATGATTTGAAGCAGTTTACGCTGATTAGTTTCCAGGTTGGTCAGTAAACGCACTTGTTCTAAAACATCGGTACTGAGGTTTTGTGCCTCTTCGATGATAAGTACAGTTTTACGATCTCTGGAATGGGCATCGAGCAAATATGCATTAATTAGGTCCACGAAAACCTTAATACTGTTATTGCCTTCAGGATACCGGATGTCTAACTCATCACAGAATGTGGCTAACAGTTCTGCAACGGTTAATTTCGGATTAAGGACAAATGCTACGTCAGCGTTTTCAGGTATTTGTTCAAGCAGACAGCGACATACCGTTGTTTTACCTGTTCCCACCTCGCCTGTGAGCAGAACAAAACCACCATCACTGTTAATTCCGTATACCAGATGAGCCAAAGCCTCACGGTGCTTATCGCTCATGTAAAGATAACGCGGATCCGGTGCGATAGAAAAAGGTAATTCCTTTAAACCAAAGTATTCTTTATACATGGATGCCTAAACTCGGTTAGCACCGGTTAAAAATCGTTAAAATACATACGCTGTAACTGCTATTATTTGATTTTTCCAGAGTGCTATCCTATCAGACGAATTTTCCCTTCTTTAAGGATAGCAAGTTTATTTCTCATGTCTATTTTTTGCTCTGAAATTGTTCTAAGAAAATCCAGTAAATATTTTAAAACTAATGAAGGATTTTTGGTTCTTAATCTCAACACTATTGAGCTTGTTCCAAGGTTACGGTAAAGTTCTCCGAAATCGAGGTCAAAGGTAATTATAATCCTTTCTTCCTCCTTAGCTATCTCAACAATTTTTTCATCATGACAGCCCTTACAACATTCTCTTACACTTTTTATATCATACCCAAGTAATCTAAGGTTATTGGTAATCTCAGGCGAAATGTTTTCATCTATCAGCAGTCTCAAGTTCTATCTCCGCTATATGTTTAGCTGTATCTGAAGCAAACTGTATTGCAGCCTTCACATCCTCATCTTTTAAGTCAGGATAATATTTTGTTATTTCCTGAACAGTAGAACCCTCTGCAAGCATATCAAGAACCACATATATCGGTATGCGAGTACCTTTAAAAACTGGTTTCCCGAGAAGAATCTTTGGGTTTATTTCAATCTTTTTGCGATAATCTTCCATCATCTTACCTCCTTCTTAGCCTTTTAGAAATTATAGCATACACATATAATTAAAAACTCTTGATATGGGTGCCATTATTAGATTTGGTTATTCAATATCAACCTCTCTGTTATCTGACCGTAAAAAACTTCAAGTTGGGTGCTCTCAGGCTTGGCTGTCAAAAAAAGAAATCAGGGATTGCAGAAAAGGTACTTTTTTTTACCATATATAATATGTTATAAAAAATCTGCACTTAAGCAGGTTATAGTGACTTACTTTAAACGATTTATTATAAACAACAGAGAATTCCTACTAAAAGAAATCCTTGAGGTTAAAGGTCTGATACAACTGCTTATGAAATGTAGAAATACAGGTAAAAAATGGACAAGAGAAGAGAAGAATAAAATTAGAATGCATCTTAAAAATATATCTAAGGCTGTTCCTGCTGCGGGTATCTTTTTGCTTCCCGGCGGTTCTCTGTTACTTCCATTTCTTATTGATATGCTTGATAGAAGGAAGGTCAGGAGAATATAGAGACAGGAAAAAACAAATCAGAACTTAATTTATCCTTTTATCATCCTTTTGAATTCTTCATAGGCCGATTTTATTTCCTCCACCGAGGCTTCGTCCTCTAAGGTTGTAACATCTCCGACGGGTTTATCCTGCACGATTGCCTTTAATATTCGTCTCATAATCTTGCCGGACCTTGTTTTGGGAAGCTTTTCGACAAAGTAAATCTCCTGAGGTGTAGCAAAAGGGCCTATCTGTGTACGAACGCTGTCAATTATATTCTTTTTAAGGCTATCATCAGGCTTATATCCTTCTTTCAGTATCACAAATATGACAATCGCCTCTCCTTTTACGGGATCAACCATACCTACTACCGCAGCTTCTGCGGCAAATGGAGTTACAACAACCGCACTCTCTATCTCTGCTGTACCAATCCTGTGCCCGGCTACCTTTAATATCTCATCAGCCCTTCCCAACAGCCAGAAATATCCTTCCTCGTCTTTCATTGCATAATCTGCTGTATAGTACATGCCTTTGAATTTCGACCAATATGTTTCCCTGTAGCGGTCCGGGTCTTTATAAATCCCCATCAACATACCGGGCCACGGCCTCTTTATTACTAAATAACCTTTTGTTTTAGGAGCTACAGGATTTCCTGAATCATCTACTACTTCTGCGTCAATTCCGGGTAAAGGCAAGGTTGCTGAACCCGGCTTAAGTGGGACAAGTTCCAGGCCGGGAGAAGGTGATATCATTATGCCTCCGGTTTCTGTCTGCCACCAGGTGTCAACTATAGGACATCTTTCATTACCGATATTCTTGTAATACCACTCCCATACTTCCGGGTTGATAGGTTCACCAACACTTCCCAGTATCTTTAAGCTGCTTAAATCATGCTTCTTAATCCACTCTTCTCCATAGCGTATGAACATCCTGAGCGCTGTCGGGGAGGTATAAAAGATTGTGACCCCATATTTTTCTATAATTTCCCACCACTTATCCAGATAAGGGTAGTCCGGTACCCCTTCGTATATAACGATTGTTGCACCGTGGAGTAATGGTGCATATACTATTGCTGAGTGCCCTGTAACCCAGCCAACATCTGCGGTGCACCAATAAATGGATTCATCAGATATGTCAAAAACCCACTTATATGTCGCATGGTTGTAAACCAAATATCCACCTGTTGAGTGGACGATACCTTTTGGTTTTCCTGTGGTACCTGATGTATAGAGTATATACAATGGATGCGTAGATTCTACAGGTTCAGGTTCCACATAGTTTTCAGCATTCTTTACCAGTTCATGGTAGAGCAAGTCTCGCCCTTCCTCTATCTTTACCTCTTTTTCGGTTCTTTTTATTAAAACTACCTTTTTAATAGATGGAGTAAGCTTTAATGTATTATCAACGATGTCTTTAAGGGGAACAAATTTTCCTCTTCTTATGCCAAAGTCTGCGGTTATCAAAACCTTTGCACCTGTATCGTTTATCCTGTCTGCTAATGCCTGACTGCTGAATCCTGAGAATACAACAGTATGAATAGCGCCAATCCTAACCGTTGCGAGCATTGAAAACACAAGCTCCGGAATCATCGGCAGGTATAAAACTACTATATCACCTTTTTCTACGCCGATTTTCTTCAGGACAGATGCTAACTTATTTACTTCCCTATGCAGCTGAACATAACTAAATGATTTTGTATTCCCTTGTTCGTCTTCCCAGTATATTGCTACTTTATTCTTACGCCATGAATGTAAATGAGCGTCAATACATCCATAAGAGGCATTAAGCATGCCGCCTTCGAACCACTTTGCAAACGGTTCATCCCAGACGAGAACCTTTTCCCAGCGTTTAAACCATGGGATTTTCTCTGCTTCTTTCTCCCAAAAGCTCTCTAAGTTTGAAATTGCATTCTTTTGAAATTCAAGATATCTTTTTGTAGGATAAAACTTTTTCCCTTCCATAATCTTTACCCCTTAATTAACAGCAATTCATCTGATTATTTCTTGTGCCTATTATTTTAGTTTAAGTATAACTGAAAACCGCGAAGTTCAAAATAGTTTTCTTTAATCGTGTTGTGTTAAAATCTTGAAAATCTGAATCCATCAGGGGAGTGTTTGTTTTATGCTTTCAAACAGGGCAAGTAAGATTAAACCATCGCCAACGCTTGCGATAGATGCAAAGGCAAAAGCAATGAAGGCAGAGGGAGTTGACATTGTCAGTTTTGGTGTAGGTGAGCCGGACTTCGACACCCCTGATAATATAAAAGAGGCTGCAATAAAAGCAATAAGAGACGGTTTTACAAAATATACCCCTGTAGGAGGTATAGACCCTTTGAAGGATGCGATTATAGAAAAGTTCAGGAAAGACAATAACCTTAATTATACACGTGACGAAATTATTGTTTCATGCGGCGCAAAACACAGCCTCTACAATATTGCCCAGGCATTATTCGGTCCCGGCGATGAGGTCTTAATCCCATCACCTTACTGGGTCTCGTATCCTGACCAGGTTGTGCTTAATGATGCGATTCCTGTTTTCGTAAAGACATACGAAACTGACTCCTTCATGGTTAAAACCGAAGCGATTGAATCTCATATAACCAAAAAGACAAAGGCATTGATTTTAAATTCACCATCAAATCCTACCGGTCTGACGTATGATAAGAAGACTTTAGAAAGAATTGCCGAGATTGTCCTGAAGTATAATCTTTATGTAATATCTGATGAGATTTACGAAAAACTCCTCTATGATGGAGTTTTACATTTTAGCATTGCATCGCTTGGCAGTGATATAAAAAATAAAACCATTGTTGTGAATGGACTATCAAAGGCCTATGCCATGACAGGCTGGAGGATTGGTTATGCAGCAGGTCCAAAAGAGATAATAAAGGCTATGACGAATATACAGAGTCAGTCAACGTCCAATCCTACATCTATAGCTCAGAAGGCATCTGTTGAGGCACTTACAGGTCCCCAGGATTTTATTAACACAATGCTTACTGAATTCGATATGAGAAGAAAGTTTCTTATCAGTGAACTCAATTCTATTCCTGGCATGAGCTGTCTTACGCCAACAGGGGCTTTTTATGCGTTCCCCAATACATCCAGGATTTACGGCAAATCTATCGACAACAGAAAAATATCATCCTCATCAGACCTTGCCCTATATCTCCTTGAAAAAGCAAAAGTTGCCCTTGTTCATGGAGAGGCCTTTGGCGATGACAATTACATAAGGCTCTCTTACGCAACGTCTATTGATGAGATAAACAAGGGAGTGGAAAGGATTCGGGAGGCAATAGGTAAGCTCAAATAACAGATAAATTATTCTTTTATAAAATCTCCCCTAACCCCACTTTGACAAAGAGTCCCCAAAGCCTTCGGGATTTGGAAAAGGGGGAGTAAGGGAGATTTTACAAAATATATGCCAAGACAATTAATATGAGTAATAACGATTTCCGTTCAGGTTATGTATCCATTATTGGACGGCCTAATGTAGGTAAATCCACACTCCTGAATTCTATTCTCGGTGAGAAGATTGCAATTGTCACACCAAAACCACAGACAACAAGAAACAAAATCATGGGGATAAAAACGCTTCCCGATGCACAGATTATATTCATAGATACACCGGGAATTCACAGGCCAAGGCATAAACTCGGTGAAACAATGGTCAGAACTGCTCTGGAAGCATTAAATGAAGTAGATGTTATTTTATTTATGGTTGAGCCTTATGAACCCGGGAAGGGAGATAGGGCTATAATTGATTTACTGAAAAGAGTTCAGTCTCCTGTCTTTCTCCTGATAAACAAAATAGATATTGTCAAGAAATCAGACATCCTTCTTATCATAGATCACTTCA
The DNA here is from genome assembly GCA_041500225.1 of Thermodesulfovibrionia bacterium. Lineage (GTDB taxonomy): Bacteria > Nitrospirota > Thermodesulfovibrionia > Thermodesulfovibrionales > SM23-35 > 0-14-3-00-41-53. The sequence continues at coordinate 53,589 of JBGQLV010000009.1, forward strand.
AAGGACTCTATCCTTTTAAAGAGATAATCCCTGTCTCTGCAATAAAACAGGACGGGATCAGCCTTCTCATAAAAACAATACATGACTATCTCCCCTCCGGACCAAGATACTACCCTGACGATCTTATAACTGACCAAATGGAAAGATTTATGGTCTCCGAGATAATCAGAGAGAAGGCCATGGATATGACAGAGGAAGAGCTGCCGCATTCGGTTGCTGTTGAAGTTGCTGGATGGAAAGAGAGGGAAGACGGTCTTATATCCATCAGTTGTAATATTTATGTTGAAAGAGAAGGGCAAAAAGCTATTATAATAGGTAAGAGAGGAGCGATGCTAAAGTCGATAGGAAGTGCTGCAAGGGTTGATATAGAAAAGCTCCTTAATACAAAGGTATTTCTTGAGTTATGGGTAAAGGTTAAGAAGAACTGGAGAAATGATAAACGATTATTAAACGAATTGGGGTATAAATAAATGTTAATCCAGATGAAGGTTGAGGGTCTGTTATTCGATCCTCGCAGTAATATGTATATCATGCTTTTGAAGGAAATTAATGGTAACGGTACACTTCCCATATGGATTGGCAAACCAGAGGCTGATTCGATAGCGCTTGCATTGGGGAAGGTTGAAACACCAAGACCTTTAACCCATGATCTTATAAAAAATATTGCTGACAGTCTGAAGTTCAGAATAGCAAAGATAATAGTGACAGAGATTCAGGACAATACATATTATGCACTCGTCTGTCTGAACGATGGTAAGAAAGAGACCTTTGTAGATTCAAGACCGAGTGATGCCGTAGCAGTAGCGCTAAGGGCCAGTGCACCTATATTTGTAGAAGACAGCATACTGGAGCAAAAAAGCGCGGACGAACTTGAGGAATGGCTCAAAAATCTCAAACCAGAAGACTTCGGGAATATCATGTAATGCTTCGCAGGACAGAAGGTATTGTCTTAAGAACCATTCCTTTTGGCGAAGCAGACCTGATAGTTACATATCTTACTCCTGATTTTGGACTTCTAAAAACCTTTGCAAAAAGTCCTCGCAAGATTAAAAGTAGATTTGGAAGTAGCCTTGAGCCACTCACACACTCAAGGATATCATTCTGGGGCAAAGAAGATGCAGCCCTGCCGAGATTGACACAGTCGGATATCATCCATCCATTCCAGTCGATAAGAGATACCCTGGATTGTTTTCTGAAGGTATCAGAGATAGTAGAGCTCACCATATACTTTATCCCTGAGAGAGATGCGAATAAGAAAGTTTATTCTTTACTTTTAAATACATTGCATGATATTGAAAATAATTCACCCTCACCCTACTTTAGTCCGCCTCAAGCGGAGGGGAAGGGCGGATTTTCAGGTGGGAATCTATTGATAAATCACTACAAAATAAAATTTCTTAAGTTTGTTGGATATGCCCCTAAGCTTGACGCCTGTGGAAGATGCGGGAAAAGCGGACATTCTTTTTATATAGCCCATGGCTCTATCTTATGTGAAGCATGTGCAAAAGGGATTGACTTGCCAATAAGACTTTCACCTGCAGTTATAAAACTCTATGCTAACCTGCTTACCTGGGATACTACAAAGGTAAAACGAATCAGGCCTTCAGACAAACTACTTTCAGAGCTTTCTGACATAATCAACATGCACATAAAATATATACTCGCTAAACCACTAAAGTCCGAGGCGTTTATTCACTCGCTACCTCAGCGGTTTTAAGGGTTGGTTTTTAATATTTCTATAGGTAGCCGCAGGCTTTAGCCTGCGTGGATTACGTAAGTGTGAATCTTTTGTAAGACTATGAGACGAGGGATTACAAGGTAGGGTAGGAAGGGTTAAGGAAGAGAAGGCTAATTGACTAATTTGTCAAAGGTAAAGAAACGACCCTATGCAGACTGACCATGAACTTATGGCTTCACTAAGGGGAGGGTGATTGTAAACTCAGTTTTATCGTCACTCGAAACATAAATATTTCCCCCATGTTTTTTGACAATAGATTGGATAATAGCCAATCCAAGACCGGTTCCGTCCGTCTTCGTTGTTACAAATGGAGAAAATATATCTTTTAGTAAATAGGGGTTAATTCTTTTTCCGTCGTTAGTAGCTGAAATCATAACCTCTCTCTGTTTTGCTTTCAGTTTCGTCTTTATCAGGATTCTTGAAGCAGAAGCCTCACTAGCGTTCCGAATGAGATCCTGAATACATATCGACATCATGTCCCTATCAAAAGCCATATTTACCCCATTCAGTTGCTTACTCAATTTCAATCGGAGTTTTAAGCCGTTTGAGTCTATCCGCAACAACTCTTCCTTGAGAAACTCATTAATGTTATGTGGCTCCAAGACAGGACTTTTAAGGCTCGTGATGGTTAAAATATCGTTAACAATCCTTTCGAGTTTTTTTGATTCATCATCAATTATTTTCGCAGTTCCCCACAAAGTCTCGACAAGCTCACTATCGATTTTAGACTCTCCAAATTTGGATTCTGTTAAACGATGTAGCAACCTTCCTGAAAATCCCCCTATTATCGTCAAACTATTTCGAATTATATGAGCAACTTGCGAGGAGTGTTCGCCGAGGCTCCGTAATTTTTCGTCCTGCAATATCTTCTTCCGATCTTTTTTCCTTTTTTTCTCCATCCCTATTGCTCTTGAGGCTAAACGTCCCAAAAGTTTGATCTTCTCAAGAATTTCTTTGGAAAATTTTCCTCCATCAACCCAATCAAATACCAGGATTCCTATTGATTCACCTCCAAAAAAGAGCGGGAGAAACAATATTGAAGAAATGCCATAAGTCATTATCAATTCCCGCATGTAAGCAACACGACGGTCCTCACAGGGGTTCGTGACTAAAACAATCGATTCACCACCCATCACCTGTCTTAACAATGTCTCTCCTGTTTCCGGGGTAATTTTTTTAGAAATTCCGTGGTCATATTGAGGAAGACCAACTTCAATCATAAGCTCTTCTTTTTTATTCTTCATTATCAGACAAACTCTGTCAGCAGCAGAAACCTTCAGCGCACTTTCAGCAACGATATTGAGCGTCTCCTGATAGTCTCCCTGGGAAGCCAAAAAAAGCTCAGCTGTTTCTACAAAATCTTTTATTTCTGACAACTTTTTATTTTCTTCCATTTAACCAGTTCCTGCTACTCACTTCTTAATCCTCCTTATAGATTTAAAACACACGGCACCCTCCTTATATATACCCCTTGCCCGTTGTCCGACATGGGGGGGAGTGCATAGTGCAGTAGTGCATAAGGCATAAAAAAAGGGATAGAGCATAACGCCCTAGCCCTTAGTGCTACAGTGTTAGACGCCGAAACTTCTAATACTCCAACAATATAATGACATATATTTAGAATAAAAGTCAAAATTATGGGTTTCTACTACCAGTAATCCTTAAGCTTGAGACCCCCCTCATATTGAAGATTAGTAGGAGGTGCTATACGTAACAAATGTAATTGATTCTTAGGGCCGCTTGGGGTCATGATCAACCTACTTTTTCAAATAGAAAGAGGAGGAACAATGATCCAGGCAAGGCCGATTATCAGCAGACCACACAGCAGTAAGATCGAAGT
>JBGQLV010000010.1:0-55226 GCA_041500225.1 Thermodesulfovibrionia bacterium
TGCCTACAAAAAACAGGTTGCATTTTTTATTTTTTAATTCCATTCAAAAGGTTTATTTAATTAACCAAAAGAGCATACAAAAAACAATTCTAATAAGACCCTCATAAATATTATTTAGAACAACAAAAACACATAAAAAGGATAAAAAAGAATGAATTTTGAAGATTTTAACCTAAGTAAAGAGACAATAAAGTCCATATCAGAAATAGGATTTGAGGAGCCAACACCTATTCAGGTTTCAACTATTCCGCTAATAATGGGTGGGCATGATATTGTAGGGCAGGCACATACTGGTACGGGAAAGACTGCTGCCTTTGGCATCCCCATTGTAGAAAAATGTCATCAGAAGGGGAGAACGCCCTTTGCCATTGTACTGGAGCCAACGAGGGAATTGGCAGTTCAAGTTGCGCAGGAGATATATAAAATAGGCAAGTTTAAAAAAATTAGTGTACTGCCTGTGTATGGAGGTACGTCTATTGAGAGGCAGATAAATACATTACAACGGGGTGTCAATGTCGTTGTTGGAACACCAGGCCGTGTTATAGATCATCTGAACAGGAAGACCATTTCTCTTAAAGATGTGAAAATTGTTGTACTCGATGAAGCGGATGAAATGCTCGATATGGGATTTATAGAAGATATGGAAACAATACTCAAAGAAACACCGACTGAGAGGCAAACTCTGTTATTCTCAGCAACAATGCCACAACCAATAATAAATATCGCCAGACGGTATATGAGGGACCCTGAAAAGATACGGGTAAATACAAAGGATATTATTATCCCGAAGATAAAACAGATGTTCTATGAGGTCAGAGAAGCAGATAAAGTGAACGCCCTTTCAAGACTCCTTGATGTAGAAGATCCACCGCTTGCCCTTGTCTTCTGCCATACAAAGAGGGATGTTGATGAGGTTTCCATGAAACTCGGTCAGATGGGGTACAATGCGGGTGCTCTTCATGGTGATTTTGCACAGGCAAGAAGGGACGAGGTCATGAATAAATTCAAGGCAGGAATGCTTGATATCCTTGTCGCGACTGATGTGGCTGCAAGGGGGCTTGATATAAAAGATGTAACCCATGTTATCAATTACAGCATCCCTCAGAATCCTGACAGCTATATCCACAGGATTGGAAGGACGGGAAGGGCAGGAAAGTCAGGAATTGCGATAACCCTTGTTACCCCGAGGGAATATAAGCATTTACGATTGATAGAAAAAACTGCGAGAACAATAATTGACAAGAAAAAATTACCTTCACCAGTAGATGTTGTGAGGGCAAGAGAGAAAAATATTGTCAGGGATATTTCCGAGATAATTAAAGGAAATAGACATGCGGGATATATTCAGGCAGTTAAAGAGTTATCAGATAACTACGGGTTTGGCGATATTGCAGCAGCAGCCCTTTATGCCGCATATGGTGAGGTAAAGGAGAAACCCGTGGAAGAACATTACGAAAAGACTGGAACTGTTCGTTTATTTATGACTATTGGCAGAAAAGATGGGATAGAAGTGGCTGATATTATAAAATCTATTGCATTAGAAGCACATATTCCATTTAGTAAGATCGGAAAAATCGATGTCTTCGATAAGTTTACTTTTGTGGAAATTCCTCAAGAATTTTCTGATAGGGTAATACGCTCTGTGAATGATATCATGATGAAAGGCAAAAGGGTTAAGGTTCAGCAGGCTAAGGCAAGGATGCAGAAATGAACGGATGCTACAGACAGACTGAGATTTAAAAGACCTTATGGACTTTTGAGGCTATTTACAAACTCCCTGTTTTTGATATACCATTCAACAGTTTTTTTGATGCCTTCTTCTATTGTGGTCTTTGGGTGCCAGTTCAACTTCTCCTTAGATTTTTCGATATATGCCCATGTTGCAAAAACATCGGCAGGATGTCTTGGTAAAAACTTCATAACAGCTTTTTTACCGAGGGCATCTTCTATCAAGTTTATCACATACATCAATTCTACAGAGTTATCACTGCCGAAGTTGAATATCTCATATCCAGCAGGTCGGTATGACTCGATTCCGGGCTGGAGGCATTTTAATGTCCCGTCAGCTATATCATCTATGTAAGAAAAATCCCTTTGCTGTTTGCCATCCCCAAACACAGTTATGGGGATACCGTTATCTATATTTTTTATGAATATAAAGATGCTCATGTCAGGCCGCCCAGCAGGACCATAAACTGTGAAATATCGGGTGATGGTCACATCAAGTCCGTACAGATAATGGTAACTGTAACAGAGGACTTCAGCCCCCTTTTTTGTTGCTGAATAAGGAGCCAAAGGAGAATCTGTCCTGTCTGTTTCTCTGAAAGGCATCTCATTAAGACCATAAAGGCTCGAGGTGGATGCTAGAACGAACTTATTGACACTAAATTCCTTGCAAGACTCAAGAAGATTTAAGGTGCCCTTGACATTGGTGTCAAGATAAACCCATGGGTCTTCTACAGATGACCTCACACCTGCCCTTGCCGCAAGATTTATAACTGCGTCAATCTTGTTTTCTGAAAAGACTTTTCTTACGGGCGTATATTTAGAGATATCCAGTCTCTTCAAAGAAAAGTTTTTATTTTTCTTGAGTGTACTAAGTCTCCATTTTTTCAGTCGCGGGTCATAATAATCATTAATGTTATCCATGCCAATGACATTTATGTTCTCTTCAAGCAATCTCTCCGAGACCTTCCAACCGATAAACCCAGCACATCCAGTTACCAGAACAGTCTTCATTATTCTACCTCTAAACCCTATACCCTATACCCTTTTCTTTAGCCATTTCTTCGGGTTAACAACTACAAATCCATTATTCCCATCTGAATAAACAACTTTGGCTATCCTTGAGTTCAGCATCATCCTCTTACACATCATGCAGGGCTCGGAATAGCATTCCCTGTTTCTATCATCGATACCTGATATATATATCGTTGAGCCCCTCAATTCATCAACGGATGCACGAATAATCGCATTTGCTTCTGCATGGACGCTATGGCAAAGTTCATATCTCTCACCATGTGGAATCTGGAGTTCCTTCCTTGTACATTTACCCACCTCAAGACAGTCCTTCATTCCTGCTGGAGCGCCGTTATAACCTGTACTTACAATGATATTGTCCTTTGTAATAACTGCACCATAGCATCTCCTCAGACATGTGGCCCTTGTTGATACCGCCTTTGCAATGCCTATAAAATATTCATCCCAATCAGGTCTAAGTTTTTTCCTCTTTCTCATGATAAGCATAATAGCTTACAAGCCTGAAAGCTTGCAAGACCACAGATAGATTATTTTGTTTCAGGATATACGAAAGATGGGGAGGAGCTTTCTTAGAGCGGATTTTTTTGCCGATATTCGATTAAGTATTTTGAAAATAAAGAGGCAAAAACCTCGCTGTCCTGAGTTTATCGAGGGACGAGAATGAGCGAAAAGATGGCTCCTTCCCATCTTCGGTGAACATTCTGTTTAAAATATTCTTTTGAAAGAGAAATTTAAACTAAAATCAGGCGCTCCCGAAGTATTTGGGTCTTCTGTAAAAGAAAGCTCAAAACTTTTATTACCTGAATAATATCTCGCTCCAAGTGAAAGAAGCACCGCTACTCTATCTACTGGAGAAATTTCCGTTTTTGGGAAAGGTGAACCCTGAACAAATACTTGGCCGAGAAAGCTGAGGTTTTTCCATAAAGCAGCCTCAATCGCAGCCCCGCCGCAGAGAAATTCTCTGAGTTCCACCCTCTCGTGCCCTCTTAAATCTCCAGGGAAAACAACGCCGAGATTTCCATAAGCCTTAAAATTTTCACTCAGCTTCTTGTCAATCAGGACAGCAAACCCGGCATCAATGCTGCCGCTTCCATAACCCTTCTTTGCATCTCCTGTTGGCAGTTCTACATCTGCTCTTATGCTGATAGCAGGGTCACCCTTTAGTACCGGTTTTTTCAACGTCAATTTTATATCACCAATACCTATCCTTCCACTCTCTCCTTTTATCACAAGAACCCCATTTCTTCTTACTTCATAAAGAAATCCATTATCCGGCCTGTTGCTTCTTCCATAATCGGGGAAGCCGAATGCATTATGATAGCTTCTGAGAAAGTCATCCATGAAACCGGAATTAAAACTGAGAAACGGTAAGTCAACCCCCACTTCAATGAAGTCCTTGATGTTTTTCCGGAACCTGAGATCAAGTTCAGCTATTTCCATATCAAGCCCTATCGACCATTCTGATGATTCTCTCACGAGATAGACAGTTGAATACGAGAAGTTGGCAGAAAAAGAATTCTCAATTGATGCTGTCTCCAGATATGGCGCATCAACATCGAGAAACAGGGGAAACTGATTCTTAACCTGCAGAGGACCTTCGAATGCATATGTTGTGGATGAATAAAATGAGATAATTATAAAGGACAGATACAGCAGAATTATTTTCTTCATACGAGACAATAAATTAGCAGAGGCGGGGTTTGAAGTCAATGGATGAATTAGATTTTCTCGGCGTCCCTATCGGGATTTACCCCCGTGTTACCGCTTTGAAAGAGCTAAACAGCTAAATTTTACAAAAGGGCTTCTGTCAACGGTTTGGGCATAAACTATTGATTTTATATCTTTTGCAAAATCTCCTCAAAGGTTTTCAGGAACGTCTTTTTGTCAGATGACTGATCGAATTTCTTTAGCCATGAGCGGATGTCCTGAATGTCAATCCCCGGGTTTTTTAAAATAATAGACGTTACGTCATCAATATCCCTCGGTCTCCCCGCGAAGATCTTATGGATAATGACATCTTCAGGAGTTGCAAAGCAAACCTTTTCACCCAGTATTTTTATTTTTCTTGCCCTCTTTATAGCTTTTGTTTCATAGGTTGTAAACGAAAAAATGAAATCAACCCTTATGGAAGTTGCTTCATCCACTGCAGGCAATACCATAGTCCGATGGACAAATGACCCTGTATTTTCAGGAATTGGTTTAAGAGATAGTTCGCTAATGACATCGAGAAGGTCTTTCAGACGATCTACGTTCACGCCGAGGGTTACGTCAATATCTCTCGTAAGACGCGGCTCTCCGTAGAGTAACACCGCCTGTCCCCCGATAATCATATAAGGAAGTTTGTGTTTATTAAGACTTGCGCCTATTTTTGAGAGGATTTCTTCAAACATGAATTCAGGATGTTCGCAATTCTGAGATCGACCTCTATCCCTTCTAACGGGTCTTTCGGCGGTAAAATGCCGAGATTTAATCCTTCTTGCCACAATGACTCAAATATTCTAAGGGATTGTTTATAGGAGAGTTTATCTTTTGAGATGAACTCTTTTTCTAAGTCTTCGATGAGATGGACGTTTTTAATCATTAATATTTCTTCTTGAAAATAGACTATGAATATATGATTTATATTGTATCAAAAAAAACGTTCTCTCTTGAACAATTTAAACATCTTGCATAATAATGGATAAAAAATCCTTGATAAATCAAGTTGAAGTTAAGAATACTGCCCACTGGCGTATATCAGGCAAACTTTTCTTGGCGTCCCCAACGGGATTTGAACCCGTGTTACCGCCTTGAAAGGGCGAAAGGTAGTAAAAATCTAAAGTGGCTTTTGACGGCAGTTTGAGCGCAATTGCTTAATTTTGTAGGGCTTCGCGTCATCCCGTATTTTCTCTTGATTCCTTGCTTTTCTCACCTTTGAGCTATTTTCTATCACAAATTTATCACAATTTTATCACAGGTGATCGGGGAGCTGCAGCATCGAGGACCCACAGGATCACTCAAGATGCTCTCATAATAGCGGAAGTGAAGGCTTGATATCGTGTATAGCCTGGTCCAGTATCTCACCGGTTAAATCCGGCTTTGCCAAATGCGCCAGGATGAGTTTTTAGCAGAGGTCCTTATGATCTGGTATCCCCGGGCCGGATATCCGGAAGCAGTTCTCATGTCAGGGGCGCTTCGTCACTTTTTGGGGATCCCTCACAGACTAAAATACAGGAGCTTTATTTAATGTTTACTTTTTTGAAGTAATTTTTTTAGGCCGTCCAGCCTTCGCAGGGATGCTCGTTTCGGCGCCGTTAGTCCATGGTATGCTCTCTTTCTCAAGATAGTCAATAATTATTTTTTCCAAAAGGCCGGACATGGACCGGCGGTCTTTATGGGCCGCTATTTCCAGAGCTTCTTTAATGCCAGGAGATAAGACAAAATTATAAGTTTTCTTTTTCATAAGAAGAAGTTACCCTAACCTTATATGGTTTGTCAACAAAAATTACTTGACAATTTGTAATTACCTGATTATTATTTAAATATCATATAATATTTTAAGGGAAGGAGAGAAGACAAATGAAAAAAGAGGAAGAGTCAATATTTGATTTGACAGACAGCGTATATACGAAAATTTCGAGAATTGAGGCCTTGAATGCAATGGTTATTCATGCGGCGGATTCCGGTGAGGTCCTAAACAACGAACATTTTTCTCAAATTGCAGACATTGTAGCGGAATCAATCGAGGAGTTGAAAGAGTCGGTTGAAAAAATATTTGAAATAGCCTACGAACACGACCTTGATAGAATATGGAGCGGTATCAAGATGACCGAAGAGGGAGCCTGGGCAACAAGGGAAGTCGCTGTTAAGGAACTCAGAAAAATGCTGGGCGAGTTGGACGAAATTGATAAATATTATCAACAGGCGGATCCTTTAAGAAAGAAGGTGGAGGAGCTTTTACAGAAATTAACAAAAAAGGCTGCTTAAAATAGGCTCTTACAAAAGGCATTTCAAGTGGCCGATTTATGATAAGATTTCTGTAGAAACGGCGGTACAAAGATTCAGAGGATAGCAAGGCCAGTGATAAGGGGAGCACTCCACTCCCCTTCCTCTGAGAATTCCGGAGATCCACAAAAAAGGAGATGTGGAAAGTGAAGGCTAAAAAGAAAAATTATACTTATAATTCTATAGACACCTATGTTAAACACCTTCCTGGTGGCGATTTGCGACATCTTCTGGATCACCCTCTTATTGTTACTGAGTTCGATTTGATAAAAAATAAGAAAGGAATTGAAGACATGTTTGGTCTTAAATGCCAGTGGTCAGCATTCAAGGAAACGAATAATCCTCTATATGTTTTTCATGCTTTTTTAATCGCACATGAGGCCGGCCTTCATCCTCCACAATGGGTATTAAATTATATGGCTAAGAAATTTGACGAATTGCTAAAAAAAGACGGACCAAAAAGTTTAGATGTATTATTCAAGTTCACAAAAAAAGGCAAAGGTAAACAGACTCCTCCTCTTGATCGGATATTAATAAGGCAAAGAGATTCTGAACTCATGGATCGTATGGTCATGTTAGAGACTCTTTTTGGTTGCAAGGTTTACGAAGCTGTCAAGATGGTTCATGAGAAATTCTGTGTTAAAGATAATCAGAATATGATAGGCCTCAGCACTTTGGAAAGAATTCATTCCAGACTGTATGACGTGGAATGGTATGAAACATGTCGAGAGATTTTTTCCAAGTGGACGTTTAGAAAAAAGAGGAATTATTTGAAAGCTTATTCTGACAGCTACATACCGAAGCGCTTAAGAAATTCCTACTCCTTAAAATAGCAGCATTCCTACCATCCCCACAATTCAAAAAGCCTTTTTAATTTGGGAGACAATCTTAGTTTATTTGATGATAATGAGAAGAAGAAGAAGAAAAATGATAAGGAGGATATATGGAAAATTTAAAAGAAGCAATTCGGAAAAGTCCATATCGAACCCAGGAAAGATTTAGTGCAGCATCTGGAATTTGCGAAGCCGCCGTTTCTCGATATTGTCGCGGCATTCGTGAACCCAGCGAAAATCACAAAAGGATAATCGAGGAAATCCTGAACGCGAATGAAAACGCAAAAAGAAATAATTAACCCAATTTTGCAGATAAGGGCGCCCGAAATGCTTTGCGATGAATGTTTTAAAAAGTGCGGGAAAATTTTTCAAGATGATCTCGTTTTTGTTTTTTGCGATCATAACCACGCAGGTGGTGTCTTTGATATCAAGGGCGAGAAGTGGCATTTTTATTATCCCGTCACAAAGCAAGAGTTTGATAACATTTTAAAATATTCTTTGGCATTTTACCGGATATTAAGAATGCAACAAAAAAAACAAGTGGAAAAAGAACTGGCCGCAAAGCCAGTTTTTCATTAAGAGGGCGGAACCCTCTTTTTTATCGTGGTCATCCGTGGTTCGCATGGAAGGCGAAAAACGGATCAAGGGGAAAGGAAAGCCCCAGGCCCGGCAGTAACCCCTTAAACCGGGGGTGACGCGCTATCTAAGGATGGTGCGGAAAAGAGAAAATTTAAAAAATGTCTCATTCAGATAAAAAATATTTTCGTATTGTCAATGTGACGCCTAATGAGGCTGAAATTTTGCTATACGAAGAGATCGGGGAAGATTTTTTTGGCAATGGCACCGGCGCAAAAGAGTTCGCGCAGGATCTGAAAAAAATCAGCGATGTAAAGGACCTCACTATCAGGATCAACTCTCCTGGCGGATCGGTCTTTGAAGGTCTTGCGATATATAACCAGCTCAAAAGTCATAGAGCGTATAAAACGGTCTTTATTGACGGCTTGGCTGCGAGCATCGCGTCTGTCATTGCAATGGCCGGCGATCAAATTATCATGCCTGAAAATGCCCTAATGATGATTCACGATCCTGGCGGTCTTGTCATTGGCGACGCGAAAGATATGCGCAAGATGGCCGACACTCTTGAAAAGGTCAAGGACGGGATTATCACTGCGTATATGCGCAAGACTAAACTGTCGAGCGCTGAAATTGCCGCTCTAATGACTGACGAGACATGGATGACGGCTCAAGAGGCAGTCAACAAGGGATTCGCCGATCAGGTTGCAGAGCCCGTCAGAATGGCCGCACATTTCGATTTATCAGTATTCAGAAATGTTCCACATGAATTAAAAAATTTTGGAGGATATACAAAAATGAAAAATGTACCAGACAAAAAAGACGACAAAAATGATGTAAATGATTTGCACTATCGGCGGGATCTTTATAACGAGCGTGAACGCGTTCAGGACCTGCTCGCGATTGGAAAAGAGTTTAAGACTATGGACCTTGCAACGGAGTTTATCAACGAGGGCAAAAGCCCCGAGGATCTTCGAAAAGAGATTCTCGCCCAGATAAAGACACAAAAACCGGGTGAGGGTCCGAATTTCAGACATATTGGCGGAATCTCACCAATGCACGGCGGACGTCCCTTTAAGAATTTTGGGGAACAGTTAATGGCAATAAAGACCGCATCTGTACCAGGCGGCCGGCCGGACAATCGGCTTTTCGAGATAAGCAATGCTGCCGGAATGAACGAAGGCGTTCCCTCTGAGGGCGGCTTCGCCATTCAGGAGGATTTCACGACGGTATTGCTGCAGAAGGCGAATGAAGCTGCAACATTGGCCCCTCTGTGCCAAACAATCCCGGTTTCCGGGGATGGTCTAAAGGCACCTATCATTGACGAAGCTTCACGGATTACGGGATCCCGGCTCGGTGGCGTGCAAGCATACTGGACCGCAGAGGGAGGGGAAGTCACGGCACCCAAAAAACCAAAACTTGCAATGTTACAGCTCGGCTTGAGAAAACTGATGGGGGTCTGTTATATGACTGACGAACTTCTTTCAGACGCCTCGGCGCTTGAAAGCGTCGTTACGAGAGGCTTCACGGACGAGCTCGCATTTATGTTGGATGCTGCCATTGTGAACGGTAGCGGTGCCGGCCAGCCCTTGGGGATACTGAAGTCAGGAGCTTTGCTCTCCATAGATAAAGAAGTTGGACAGTTGGCAGACACAATACAGTCCGAGAATGTGATTAATATGTATGCACGTATGCACAAGGCTGGCAAGCGTCGGGCGGTCTGGTTGGTGAATGCCGAAGCATGGCCGCAATTATTCCAGCTGAACATGATTTTCGGCACAACGGCGATCCCACTTTACATGCCGCCAGGTGGTCTGTCGCAGTCACCTTTTGGCACTCTTTTTGGACGGCCGGTTATAGAGGTCGAACAATGCGAGGCCCTCGGAGATCTCGGCGACATCATCTTTGCAGATTTCGGGGAGTATCTACTCATTGACAAAGGCGGGTTGAACTTTCAGAGCAGTATGCACGTACGATTCTTGACCGATGAGATGTGCTACCGTTTTACATACCGCGTAGACGGTCAACCTATTTGGAAATCTCCGTTGACACCTTACAAGGGTACAAAGACAGTGTCTCCCTTTATCGCTTTAGAGGCAAGGTAAGAAGGGATTATGGATCGTATGTTAGAGATATTCTTTCGGTCTTACACCTCCGGAAGAGTGCCACAACGCGATGGCGACGTGTTGTGCTTCTGCTTCTTTATTGGTAGGGCGCGGGAGAATATCCCGCGCCCTCTTTTTCTTAACTTTAGATTTGAGGTCACTCCATGAATACAGATATCCGAGTTGCGATCAGTTTTTATAAGCATTTAAAACGAAGACGCTTACAGTTAGATCTTGGAGCTGAAGGAGTGTGCGGCCTGATTGATCTATGGCTTTATATGGCAGAGAATCGGCCAGACGGCAACTTATCGAACATGTCTTCAGAGGAAATAAGTCTTGCAGCCAATTATAGTCTAAACTCTGACATTTTCTTAAATGGACTTATTCGGGCTGGCTTTATTGATGAAACAGTCAATTCAGATGGCAGCGTAGCAAGAAAACTTCACAATTGGGAGATACACAACGCATGGGCTGCAAATGCGGAACAAAGAAGCGATGCAGCACGAAAACTTGCAGAAAAAAGATGGGCTAAAAAACTTAAGAAAAGCGGTCGCAATGCGGTGCGCATGCGAGACGCAATGCCAGCCGCATGCGAGACGCAATGCGATGCGCATACAGTTGGCAATGCTCCTTATCCTTTTCCTTATCCTTTTCCTTCTCCAAAAGAAGAAGCGTGGAGTGAGATAACACGAGAAGATATCAAAGATGCAAAGAAGCTGTTTAAGGATGACTAATCGAACGGGTCCTTCCCAAGAGATATGCAATGCGGACAGCAAAGCTGGCAAAATCGCGTGAGACTTGAGATTTCAAAAAGGGGGTTTAGTTTTTACGATGAAGAATAACGCGGAATTATTTACTGGTGATCAACAAGGCATCCCGGGGTGTGAGTATAAAAGTGGCAACTGGAAATCAGTTGCTTTTATTGCCGATCTATACGGAGTTTCCGAACAGTCCATTCGAGACTGGATCGATGCCAAGATTATTGAGACTCCCATTAATAGACTACTCAATGTTATCGAAGTTTTAAGGGCAGTTTACCGGCATCAGCGGAACCTTATCGAGCGTATGGGTAGTCAACCATTAACGGATGAACGTTTAAAAGTCATAACAATAAAGCGCGAGATTAGTGAGCTTGAATTAAAAAAGCTCCGTGGCGAATTAATAGAGGTGGATAAAATAAAACGTGTAGCTTTCGCAAGGGCAAAATCCGAAGCCGAGATGCTTGATGTGCTGCCATCGCGCTTAAAATCGATCCTGGCGGCGGAAAGTGACGAATTTAAAGTGGGTGAGATATTAAGGGATGCGCTGGATCAAGTAAGAACGCATGTAATAAGTCAATTGAAGACGGAGGCATAGAATGAAAAATAACGAGGGCACATGGTTTGATTTCCGCATCGATGGAACAAATGGATCTATCGGTTTAAAAATTCGCCCAGTTGATATGAAGACAGTCATTGCTTTAAATGAAAAGCACGCCGTCAGTTGTAAGAGGAAGACCTACAAGGTCAAAAACATCAACTGGGATAATTTGATACCGGAAATAATAGATCATGAACTGGAAGACTTCTCAGGAATAGTCAATGAAGACAATATGCCTTTGGAGGTGAATTTAGAGAACAAGCGAAAAGTTTTTAACCTTCCATTCACATATAGGGGACAGGACATTTCAGGTTTCATTATGGAAAAATCAGCTGAGCTTTCTGGATTACCTAAGGGGTCATACCCCGCTGCGAGTGAATCGACGTTAATTTCACTAATGAACAAACGGAGGAAGAACGATGGCCGATAGAGTCTTTGCAATAAAAATTAATGCCGACGGTACCGTTGCGGTCCAGTCATTTAATAAGGTCGGCGCTGCAGGAAAGAAGATGGAGCAGGATATCTCCTCCGGCGCATCTGGCATTAAAGCATCCCTTAACAGCCTCGGCTCATTTGCTTCCTCGATAATGCCAATCATTAGCCGTTTTTCTGTCGCTACTCCTTTTGTCGCGCTCGAAGAAAGTATTCGTAGAACGGCAAATGCCGGCGAGGAACTACTGAAACTGTCTCATCAGATAGGAATGCCCGTTGAAGAATTGTCAGGTCTCAAATATGCAGCGGAACTTTCCGAGACGGGTATCGAGGAATTAACGGGGTCGGTCGGATTACTGTCGAAAAATCTTCACACGATCGATGATGAGAGCAAACTGTCGAATCGCGCCATACAGGCATTGGGAATATCTGTTAAGGATACTTCCGGACATATCAGGGGTACTCATGACATCCTGATCGATCTTGCTGATAGATTTAGCAATATGAAAGATGGCACCGAGAAAACCGCCTTTGCGATGGAAATATTTGGTCGCAGCGGTAAAAACATGATCCCACTACTCAATGAAGGCTCGGCGAGCATCAGAGAAATGGAAAGAGAGGCAAAAAGTCTTGGCATAACCTTCACTGAAGAGTCGGCAAAAGCAGCGGATAAATTCAATGACAATTTAACAAGATTGAAGTCCAGCGTTATGGGCCTTACTTATAAAATAGGGAATGAATTAATTCCAGTTCTGAATGACCTCTTTTCAACGCTCACTCCAAAGGGTCGCGTTACCCTTGAATTAGACAATTTAGAGCTAAAGATCACACATTTAAAAAGCTTGCTCGAAGGCGGAAGTATAGGAAAAAACCTTCAGCGTTTCCTTTATGTCGGAGATATTGGGAAGGATTTAGCTGAAGCGGAAAAGAAACGATTGGAAATCCTTCAAAAATTCTTTACTCATAATGAGCCTGGACATTTTGAATTAACAGGACAGGCGCCACCTTTCCTGCCGGATGTCAATAAAGCTGACGAAATAAAAAATAAAATCCGTGAGCTGTCCAATGCAGTGGAAGATTTCGATACCCAGCTCGCGGATATGAATCCGACTCTCAGTGCGACAGACAGGCAATTCATGAAGTGGGAAGATTCGGCAGATAAATTAATACGTACGATTGAGCAGGCTGCCGGAGTACCTCAGGCCATTAAAGATAATCTGATAGATCAGGATTTACAAACATGGGGCAAGGGGTTTGAAAATATTTGGATCAAGGAACTGGAGAAATCAAACGATGCGGCTGCAAAAGCGTATGGAGAGGCTTACGACAACTCTAAAAAGCTCGAAGAGGATATCACCGAGGCGACCTCTTCCGAACTCGGCAAAAGACTCCTTGCCGTGGAGAAATGGTATGAGGAAGAAATGCGGCTTAATTTCCTCGGCGCGACCTCTTACGGGGAATATAAAGAACTACAGATAAAAATAGAGGATACCGCAGATAAAATGCGGCTCGACAATGCAAATGAATATTACCGACAGGTCGAGGACCTTGAACTTCAGCATCAGCTTGCAGTCATAGATTTGAAAGAAAAAACCTTTCAGATTTCTGAAAGTGAGGCTGTCCAGGAAAAAATAGACAATTATAATCAATATCTCGAAAACCTGAATGAGGAATATAAACTTACCATCGGGATCAAGGACAAATATGAAGAGCGTATGCAAATCCTGATTAAGATTGATGATATTCAGGGGAAAATCACTGATAATCTTCAGCGTCAGAAAGAACTCACCGGCACATTTGAACAGGGCATAAGTGAAGGGATTGAAAGCTATTTCAGGGAACTCGATCCTGTATTCAAACAGGGATTCGATCTTGCTAAGGATTCTCTCAAATCTTTACAGGATACGGTCAGCAGTTTTTCTTTTGACGCCATGCAGGGAAAATTAAAATCCTTTTCCGATTACTGGATGATGCTGTTGTCGTCTATCGAGAAAAAGCTCGCCGATATACTGGCGCAGTGGATGTTCTTCGGTGAATCCAGAGGAGGCGGAGGCGGTGGAGGAGGCGGTCTGTTCGGGTTGATCAGTGGCCTTTTCTCGGGTGGCGGAGGTAATACAATCCCCTTGTCGGAAAATATAGGGATGGGTACTGGATTGGCCGGCCATTCCGGCGGATACGTTACATCCTATGGGATAATCCCTGAATTTCATTCCGGAGGCCTGAATCCAGATGAAATTTTTGCAAAGTTAAAGAAAAAAGAATATGTGGTTTCTGAAAAAGGGGTAAGGGCAGCCGGGGTATCGTATCTGAATCAGATCAACAGGGGCGAGATACAGATTGAAAGGCAGGGTTCACCAATCATAGTTAATATGAATGTCTATGCCATGGATGCTCAGAGTTTCCGTGGTTATGTAATACAGAACAAAAAGGCTATAGCAGATGCAATCATGATCGCAGGGTCTAACAACCATCCTGTCAGGAGGAGCTGAAATGTCCTATGAAAACTTTCCGACTACTAACGATTAAAGAACTCTCTGGATTTTTGAAGGTTAAAGAAAAGACTTTATATCAATGGGCGCAATCGCAGAAAATCCCTTGCTTGAAATTTAACGGTGTTTTACGGTTCGACCTTGATGAGATCGAGGCTTGGGTAAAGAGTTGTAAAAAAACCCCTTCATGATGTTACAATTCATTTGCTCAAATTGCCAGGTCAGAAGTCCCCAGGAGGGGGTGAAAAATTAATGGGACTCTATCGAAGAAGTAAGACCTGGTGGATGTCCTTTGTCGTCCATGGACGGCAAGAAAGAAAAACCACTGGAACCGAGAACAAGAGGCGGGCTGAAGTAATTTATGGAAAGACGCTTGCCGATATCGAAGAAGAAAGGTTTTTTGATAAGCCCAAAAATATTAAGATGGTAGAGGTTATTGAGAAGTTTATGAATGAAGTATCGCCATCTAAGCAGGGAAGCCACGAACGAAATAAACAGATCGTCGAACACTTTAAGATCTTCTTCGGAGACGTTCTTCTCGGAGATGTGCGGCCAGCTCTTTTAAGCCGGTACAAAACAGAACGACTTTTGACTATCACGAAAAGAGGCGGTTCCATTTCGCCGGATACGGTCAGAAAGGAGCTCTCGCTGCTCCGTCAAATTTTTAATATCGCGATTGCCGAATGGGAGCTATGCCGGGATAATCCCGTGCGAAAAATCATTAGGTCGCTTACCCGGGAAGAAAAAAGGGTGCGTTATGTATTCCCCGAGGAAGCTGAAAAGCTGAGATTCACTATTCCGGCCTGGCTCAAGCCGCTGATTATTACGGCATGTCAAACCGGCCTGAGACGCGGGGACCTGCTTAACCTGACAATCCGTCAAGTGAACTTCGATTCAAAACGCATTGTTATTGAAAAGACAAAAAACGGCGATCCGGTGGGGCTTGAGATGACCTCGATTGTTTGTGAAACGCTTCTTAATCTGATAAGAGAAAGGATAGTGGTCAGTCCTTATGTTTTCTGTGATGCCCGGGGGAAAGCGTATTCTCCTTACAAGGTATCAATGGCCTTCAGGCGGGCCTGTGAACGGGCTGAGGTAACAAACTTGCGCTTCCATGATCTGAGGCATGACTTTGCAACGCTCATGCTGAGCAAGACGCGAAATTTAATTGACGTGCAACGCTCGCTCGGTCATCGGGATCCGCGCATGTCTCTTAGGTATGCACATCTATTGCCTGGTGATTTAAAAGGGGCCTTTGAAGCGATTGACAACACGGGGACGGCTTCGATTCTATCACAATTTTATCACAATGGGGAAAAAGAAAAAGTCTGTAATGCTGTAAACCCTTGATTTTATTGGCGTCCCCAACGGGATTTGAACCCGTGTTACCGCCTTGAAAGGGCGATGTCCTAAGCCGAGCTAGACGATAGGGACGTTCTGGTGAGCCGCGTTGGATTCGAACCAACGACCCACGCCTTAAAAGGGCGTTGCTCTACCAACTGAGCTAGCGGCCCGAAAATATCTTTTAATTTACCTATTGGATGGTTTTCTTGTCAAATATCATAGATGTGTTTCTTTGTATTTGGCAGCAATCCACCTGACAAAATGATTTCTTTTTCTCTGTCATTAAGATTTGAAAATGCCTCGAATGAATAATTTTTTGTAAGGTTATATACAGTGTAGGACTGAGTCCCTGTTAATGACTTTTTAATGTCCGGTATGAGTAGCCTGTTACCTTTTTCTAACCTATCATAATCTTCTGTATTTTTAAAATGAAGGGGAAGAATTCCGAAGTTTATAAGGTTTGACCTGTGGATCCGCGCAAAAGATTTTGCAATTACGATATGGAGACCGAGGTACATCGGTGCAATTGCAGCATGTTCCCTTGAAGATCCCTGGCCATAATTCTCGCCTCCGACAATAATTCCGCCACCCTTTGACTTTGCATCTTCCGCTTTTTGGCTGAATGTATTATCAAGATTGAAAAATACAAATTCTGATATTGCGGGTATATTTGAACGCAATGGAAGGATTGTAGAGCCGGCAGGCATTATGTCGTCAGTAGTTATGTTGTTACCCAGTTTCAATAACACATCTGCCTCTATCTTTTCCTTAAGAGGTTTTTTGACAGGTACGTCTTTTATATTAGGGCCTTTGATGACCTTTAGCCCCTGTGTATCTTTCTTTGGTCCTATGATCATATTGGCATTTATGATGTAACCTTCAGGCTCACGGGCAAGTTCTATTTTAAGCCCGGATTTGCGCGGGTCAACTATCTTACCTTTCACAGCAAAAACTGCACATGCAAGTGGATTTGCAAGATATACGAATGCATCCTTATTTCCACTTCTTCCTTTGAAATTTCTGTTATATGACCTGATAGATATCTGTCCTGTGCCGGGTGAGCCTCCCATCCCGATACATGGACCGCATGAACACTCAAGTATCCTTGCGCCTGCTGCAATCATGTCTGCCACAAACCCTTTACGTGAGAGCATCTCATATACCTGCCTGGAGCCGGGATTAATTAGCAGGCTGACGCCTTTAGCAACTGAATTGCCCTTAAGTATAGAAGCAACAGATTTCAAAGTCTGATATGATGAATTGGTACAGCTTCCTATGCAGACCTGGTCTATCTTTGTACCGGAAAGTTTTTTTATGGGTACAGCGTTATCAGGGCTATGGGGCTCAGCTATCATGGGTTCGATTGAATTCAAGTTTATCTCAATAATATCAGCATATTCTGCATCTTCATCAGCATGAAGCTCGATCCAGTCCGATTCTCTTTCCTGTGCCTTTAGAAAATGCCTTGTTCTTTTATCACTTGGAAAGATTGACGTTGTCGCACCGAGTTCTGCACCCATATTTGTTATAGTGGCCCTTTCTGTTACATTCAGGTCTTCAACACCAGAACCGCCATATTCCAGAATCTTGCCAATTCCTCCCTTTACTGTGAGCCTCCTTAAAATTTCCAGTATCACATCCATTGCTGTAACCCATGGCCTATTTAGTTTGCCTGTAAGTTTTACAAGGACAACCCTGGGCATGTTGAGTTCAAAAGGAGCCCCAGCCATAACAGTTGCTGCATCGAGACCTCCGACTCCTATGGCTATCATGCCCATACCTCCGCCTGTAGGGGTATGACTATCTGTCCCAAGTGCAATTTTGCCGGGAGCTGCAAATCTCTCAAGATGTATCTGATGGCTTATGCCATTCCCAGGCCTTGAAAAGTATGCACCATATTTTAACGCTGCGGTCTGGAGGAATAGATGGTCATCAGGATTCATATAGTTAGACTGAATCATATTGTGGTCAACATAAGAGACAGCAAGTGGTACCTTTACTTTATCGATTCCTATGGCTTCAAACTGCAACCAGGCCATTGTTCCTGTAGCGTCCTGCGTATATACCTGGTCAACCTTTAATCCAACAGGCGTATCTGTTTTTAGATTACCGTAAACCTTACGTGCTTCAAATATCTTTTCTACAATGTTCTTCCCCAACGCTCCCTCCGGTGTGTATTGAACAAACTCTTATATATAAAATTTAACATACCTGATACGACTAAATCCAAAACCTTTTATTTATTCAAAAAATCCCCCTTCATTCATCCCTTGAGATAAAAAGAAAAATATGTTTAAAATAAAAGTTATGAGAAAATCAGTACATGGAGATCTTTAATGCATCTATTTAAATATCGAGCAGATGAATTATATGCTGAAGAAGTACCTGTAAAAAAGCTTGCTGAAAAATACGGCACACCATTATACATCTACAGTTATAATACCCTTTCAAGGCACTTCAGAGCGTATGACGATGCCTTTAATGACTATCCACACATAATCTGCTTTGCAATTAAGTCTAATTCAAACACGGCAATCCTCAGATTATTTGCAAAAAACGGCGGCGGTGCCGACATAGTTTCAGGAGGAGAACTTTACGTGGCATTAAAGGCAGGAATGAAGCCTGAAAAAATAGTATATGCTGGTGTTGGAAAGACAGAGGATGAGATAAGATTTGCGCTCAAGTCAAAGATACTCATGTTTAATGTGGAGTCTGAAGATGAGCTTAGAGGGATTGATAGAGTTGCAGGCAAGATGGAAAGAAGGGCTCCTGTTGCATTGAGGATTAACCCTGATATTGATCCCGAAACACATCCTTATGTAGCAACAGGGCTCAGAAGACATAAATTCGGGATACCCATAGAGGAAGCTTTAGAGTATTACAGACTCGCATCAAGGCTAAAAAATATCAATGTTATCGGAATACACAAGCACATAGGCTCACAGATAACCAGGATATCTCCTTTTGTTGATGCCTTAAAGAGGATATTACTCCTCATAGATAAACTCAGTATTCAAGGAGTGAAAATATATTACCTTGATATCGGAGGTGGGCTTGGTATCTCATACAGGGATGAAGAGCCCCCGGTACCAAAAGACCTTGCAAGGAATCTCATCCCGCTACTCAATGGCAGAAAACTTACCCTGATTATGGAACCCGGGAGGTCTATAGTAGGAAATGCAGGCATATTGGTTACAAAAACACTCTATCTTAAAAAAGGTGAGGAGAAGGAATTCATCATTGTGGATGCGGGGATGAATGACCTGATAAGACCGTCATTGTACGGTGCATATCACCATCTGCTCCCTGTTGTCAGGAAAAAAAGGAATACAGTCCTGTGTGATGTTGTCGGCCCGATATGCGAATCGAGCGATTTTCTTGCAACTGAG
The DNA here is from genome assembly GCA_041500225.1 of Thermodesulfovibrionia bacterium. GTDB lineage: Bacteria > Nitrospirota > Thermodesulfovibrionia > Thermodesulfovibrionales > SM23-35 > 0-14-3-00-41-53. The sequence continues at coordinate 19,269 of JBGQLV010000010.1, forward strand.
AGAGAACTTAGTAGAGTAAAACAGGGAGAATATATTGCTGTGATGGGTGCAGGTGCATATGGATTTTCTATGAGCTCAAACTACAATAGCCGGCGGAGGGCTGCGGAGGTTCTGGTTAAAGGCAGAGAGCATTTTTTGATAAGAGAGCGTGAGACATACAGCGACCTTGTTAAAAAAGAAAAAATCCCGGCGTTTCTGAAATGAAGATAAACTTTATAAAAATGCACGGCCTATGCAATGATTTTATCCTTATAGACTGCCTGAAAGAAGAGTTCAGAATTACCCCTCCTCAATCCCCTCCGCCTGAGGCGGACCAGGGGGGGGAAATGGGGGGGTATCTTTCGGAACTCGGAGAATTAAGTAAACGGCTCTGCAATAGGCGATTCGGGATAGGTGCTGATCAACTTTTATTGCTTTATCCCTCAAGTATTGCAGATTTTAAGATGAGGATTTTTAATGCAGACGGCAGTGAAGTTGAGATTTGCGGTAATGGAATGCGCTGTCTTGCAAAATATATCTGGGACAGAAACCTTTCTGATAAAAACATCCTTAATATAGAAACCCTTGCAGGCATTATCAGACCTGAAAAAGCAGGCGAGATGGTAAGGGTTGATATGGGAGGACCGATCTTTGAACCCGAAAGAATACCAGTAAATATACTGAAGTCAAAAGTCAGAAGTCAGAAGTCAAAAAAAAGAAAGCTGATTATTGATTATCCCCTTCAAATCGGTGATATAGAATTTTACATTTCTTGTGTTTCCATGGGAAATCCGCATACAATTATTGTAGTTGACGATGTTTCTAACTTCCCTGTACCATATTATGGTCCTTTGATAGAAAACCATCAGTTGTTTCCCAGGAAAACTAACGTGGAATTCATAGAAGTGCTTAATACCTCAGAGATAAAGATGCGCGTGTGGGAAAGGGGCTCTGGTGAAACAATGGCATGCGGTACAGGTGCGTCGGCTGCGGCTGTGGCATCAAATATTAAGGGTCTTACCGGGAAAAAGGTAGTAGTTCATCTCCTTGGTGGAGACCTTTTTATAGAATGGGCAAGTGATAACCATGTTTATATGACAGGTCCTGCTATGGAGGTTTTTGAAGGTATAATCGAGAATTAGGAGAATATGATATGTTTATTAAGGGCGATGTACGTAAATTTATAAGGACACCATTTGTTACACCAGTAAAATATTCTGTATCTGTCTTAGATATGAGAGAATTAAAGCGGATCCATGATACTGCAGTTTCTCTTGACATTAGTGCCGGAGGGCTTGGAATTTTGACAGACCATCCCCTTGAGGAAGGACATGTCTTGACATTTGAAGATGAGACAAAGATAAATAACATTAAATCCAGAACCGCTGTTGTAAAATGGACAGGAATTATTGATAATAAATATCGTGTAGGCTTGATGTTCGTATAAATAGGTTTGAAGTTTGTAACAAAAGGAGGCAGCTATGTTTAAAGGGTCAATAGTCGCAATTGTCACACCTTTTAAAAAGGGGAAGGTTGATGAAAAGGCACTTGGCGATCTAATAGAATGGCATATAGATCAGGGAACCAATGCCATTGTCCCTTGCGGAACAACAGGTGAATCTGCAACTCTCGATTATAAAGAACATTACAGAGTTATAGATTTTACAGTAAAAACTGTAAACAAACGGGTTCCTGTTATTGCAGGAACAGGCGCTAATTCAACCGATGAAACCGTAGAGATAACACTGCACGCAAAGAAATCCGGTGCAGACGCTGCCCTGCTTGTGTCGCCATATTATAACAAACCTACTCAGGAAGGTCTTTACAGGCACTATAAGACGGTCGCAGAGAAGGTCGACATACCTATAGTTTTATATAACGTGCCCGGACGGACCGCTGTGAACATACTTCCGTCTACCGTTGCGCGCCTTGCGGAGATCAAGAATATAGTTGCGATCAAAGAAGCAACGGGCGATATGAAGCAGGTGAGTGAAGTCTTAAGACTCTGTGGAGACAGGATAACCGTTATTTCCGGCGATGATTTTACAACTCTTCCACTGCTTGCACTCGGTGGTAAAGGAGTGATATCTGTTTCAGCAAATGTTGCACCAAGAGCAGTCTCACAGATGTGTTCTTTCTGGATGAAGGGACAGTACGATAAGGCAAGGGCAATACATTATAAACTCGAGCCTTTAAATACAGCAATGTTCATTGAGACGAACCCTATACCTGTGAAGACAGCACTCGCACTGATGGGAAAGATACAGGAGGAATTCAGGTTGCCTCTCTGCGAGATGGCACCAGCGAATAAAGAAAAGCTTAGAAAAGTTTTGGCAGATTTAAAGCTGATTTAATATTGATTGCACACGAGCCCGGTTAGAAAGCGAAGCGACTTTTGACAGCGGCGGTCAAAAGAGATATTTTTTGATAATTTCAAGATCCAGGTTTTTCACAACAGCTTTTTCAATAGTATGGCTTTCCAGGTCTCTAAGAAAAGGGAAAACGCCTATGATCGGTACAGGACTTATTTGTTTCATAATATCTGGATTAGTCTCCTCATCAACCGTATCCTTAGGAGGGTAGTTGTAATTAATAATTATTCCTGCAACGTTAAGGCCTTCTTTTATTGCATAATTAACTGTCAGCATTGTGTGATTGAGTGTACCGAGGCCCGGCCTTGAGACAACTATAATTGGCAATCCAAAGTCTTTTGCAAGATCAAGTACAAAATAACCTCTTTTAATCGGAACGAGCAGTCCGCCAATCCCTTCAACCACAACTGCTTTATAAGTTTCTGAAAGTTCTCTGTATGCCTTTTTTATCTCTTCGAGATTAACAGGAATCCCTTCTATCTCAGAAGCAGCCATGGGCGCAAGCGGGCTCTCGAAACAACAGGGTGAAATGTACTTTACATTCTGGTCCATATGAGCAATTGTTTTTATAAACATACCATCAGATGGAACAAGCACATCACCTTCTTTGATACATCCTGTTTCTATCGGCTTCATCCCGCATGCCCTGAGTCCGAGAAGCCCGATAGCCTTAATCAATGCTACAGTTATAACTGTTTTACCAACTCCTGTATCAGTGCCTGTTATAAAAAAACCTTTTGCATTATTCAATCCTCTGCTCCATGCCCTCTGCTCCATGCTTGATTACACCTCCCTCAATGTCATTATGAGTCGTTCAATATCATTATTCGTATGAGATGCGGTCACGGTTATCCTGATCCTGGGTTCAATTACAGTAGGCGGCCTTATAGCCGGCGCAAATAGACCTTTCTCATATAAATGTCTTGATATCCTTAAAGTATCTTCAACATTTCCTGTTTTTAAAGGTATTATAGGAGTTTCGCTTCCCATGATGTCATAACCTGAATCCTTAATATCACTGGCTGCCCTGTCCCTGTTTTCCCAGAGTTTCTTTATTAATTCGGAATCATTTTTTATTAATTCCAATGCAGCTATTGATGCTGCAATTACACATGAGGGAAGGGCTGTAGAAAATATAAAGCTCCTGGCGGTATTCTGAATCCATTCGATAACCTCGCTATTACCCGTAACAAATGCGCCGAAAGAACCGAGGGCCTTTGAGAATGTACCCATCTGGATGACCCAGGGGTCCGGTTTAATATTAAAATGTGAAAGTGTACCTCTGCCATTACCGAGGACTCCTGTGCCATGCGCATCGTCTATATAGAGTATCGCATTATTTTTCTTGCATATATCGTAAATGCCAGCTAAAGGAGCGATGTCTCCGTCCATGCTGAAAACTGTATCTGTTATAACTATCTTATTTTTTGCATCTTCTTTTCTTATTAAATCCTCGAGATGCGATAAATCTTTATGCCTGTAAATTACTGTCTTTGCCTTGCTCAGCCGACATCCGTCTATAATGCTTGCATGATTGAGTTCATCGCTGAATATCATATCATCCTTATCTGTAATAGCTGGTATGATGCCTGAATTTGCTGCGTATCCTGAATTAAATACAAGGGCGGATTCTGTTTCTTTGAATTGAGCAGTCTTATCCTCAAGCTCCTTATGCAGAATGCTTCCCCCGCTAAGGAGTCTCGAAGCTCCGGAACCAGAGCCATATTCATCAAGGGCTTTTTTTACTTCATTAATTATATAAGGATGGTTTGCAAGACCGAGATAGTCATTAGATGAAAAATTTACATATTCCCTGCCACCCAATTTTATCTTTGACCCTTGCGGAGATGCCCTGTCTTTTATCTCCCTGAAGAGTCTGTTTTCTTTTAGAATTTTGAGTTTTTCGAAAAACATAAGCATATTTTAGCACAATATTCCTGTAGCTTTTGTGACTGACTTCTGTAACTAAATTTAAAATTTTGGGAAACCTCTAAAAATCTCTTGACAATTTTTTTTATCCTGTGGTAAGCTTTTGTCGCTTTTCGAACTACTCGATTGGAAGGTGTGAAATGCTAAATATAGAAATAAAGTGGCTAATTGTTCTCGCCATAAATTTTCTCGCATTGCTCTTTATTTTAAATCTTATTCTCTTTAAACCCCTCCTCAAACTTTTCAAGGAAAGAGAAGATACGGTTAAGGGTTCTCTTGATGCTGCCAAGGATATGAGTGCTAAAAGGGGAGAAGGGATCACCAGACTGAACCGGGAACTTGCTGAAACCAGAAGTAAAGCGAAAGAGACATTCGAAGCACTCAAGGCCGAGGGTCTTAACAAGAATAAAGAGGTGCTTGGAGCGGCTGAGACAGAGGTATCTGCAATGCTCGATAAGGCCAGGGCAGAGGTTAAAGCCGAGGCTGAAAAGGCGAGGAAGGCATTAAGAGCCGATGTTGAAAAGTTTTCAGACGAAATCGTAAGAAAGCTGGTAAGCGCATGAAAAAAGTTCAACTTAAAAAAATCACGGTTATTTTTGCAGGTTGTATTTTGAGTTTAGTGTTTACATCTTTTGCCTTTGCAAGTGGTGGGGGAGAAGAGGCAGCCGTCCCGCTATGGAAAGATTATTTGTGGAAGATCATTAATTTTGGAATACTATTCTTTATCCTCTTTAAATTTGGTAAAAAACCCATACAGTCTTTTCTGAAGCAAAGAACTGAACTGATTGAAAAGACCCTTAAAGAGGCTAAGGAGGCAAAAGAGCTTGCGCAGAAGGCACTTCAGGAAGTCGAGGAGAGATTTAGAACAAAGGATAAAGATATAGAAGAGATTTTATCTGCATCAAAACGCGCTGGTGAACAAGAGCGGGAAAGACTTCTCGAAGAGGGTAACAAACTCAGAGAAAAGATATATGAGCAGGCAAAAGTAAATATAGATTATGAGCTTAAGCATGCAAAAGACGCAATTAAAGCTGAGGCTGTTGAGATAGCAATGGAGCTTGCAGAGAAGAAGCTTAAGGAGAAGTTAACAAAGAAGGATCAGGAAAGACTTCTTGAGGAGTCTCTTATGAAGATAGGAGGCAAAGGTTGAAAGAGATAAAACAAGCAAAGAGATACGCGAATGCATTACTTAGGAACGTAGGTATCGAAAATGCGCAACAGGCGATTAGTGAAATCAGTGTAGTCAATGAGCTTATGGGCAGAAGTAAGGAGTTCAAGAGTCTACTTATCAACCCCCAGTTTACATCAGAAGATAGAAAAAAGGTTATAACGCAGATCTCAGAGAAGATCAAGCTTTCTGAAAACACAGTAAAATTTATTTTGCACCTTTCAGAGTTAGGAGGCATCCTTTTCCTTTCAGAGATTATACGAATTGCTATTAACCTCTATCTTGAAAAGAAACGCAAGGTCAAAGCAATTGTTATGACTCCGATTGAGATAAGCAAGGATTATGAGAACACTCTGAGATCGTCCCTGAAGAAAGTAACTGACAGGGATGTTGACATAGAGTATGTGATGGACCCTTCACTTCTTGGTGGAATCCTCATCAAGATGGGAAGTACTATGTATGATACAAGTCTAAAGGGCCAGTTAAGGCTTTTAAAAGATGAGCTTATAAAGAGGTGATATTATGGCAATTAAGGTAGAAGAGATTAAGACAGAAGAAATAAGTGAACTTCTAAAGAAGCAGATAACAGACTTTGAGAAAAAGGTAGATGTCAGCGAGATTGGCAGTGTCACGTATGTCGGCGATGGTGTTGCAAAGGTTTATGGCCTTGATAATTGTATGAATCTGGAGATGCTCGAGTTTCCAAACGGTGTCTTTGGTATGGCGCTGAACCTTGAGGAAGATTTAGTAGGCGCTATTCTATTTGGTGAAGATAAACTTGTCAAGGAAGGGGATATCGTAAAGCGTACAGGCAGGGTTATGGAGACACCAGTTGGTGAGGCAATGGTAGGAAGGGTAGTGAATGCAATAGGACAGCCAATAGACGGGAAGGGCCCCATAGCTACTAAAGAAACGAGAAAGGTAGAGGTTATAGCGCCTGGTATCATCAGAAGACAGCCCGTCAACCAGCCCCTGCAGACAGGTATTAAGGCGATAGACTCTATGATTCCCATTGGAAGGGGACAGAGGGAGCTTGTCATAGGTGACCGGCAGATAGGAAAGACAGCTATCCTGGTCGACACGATAATTAATCAAAAAGGTGGAGATGTTATCTGCATCTATGTGGCAATTGGTCAGAGAAGACCGGCTGTTGTTAATACGGTTCAGAAACTTGAAGAAATGGGTGCAATGGCACACACAATCGTTGTTGTAGCAACAGCGAGTGAGCCTGCACCTTTGCAATATATAGCCCCTTATGTTGGGTGTGCTATGGGTGAGTATTTCAGGGACACAGGTAGACATGCCTTTATTGGCTATGACGACCTTACCAAACAGGCACAGGCATACAGGCAGCTTTCCCTGATCCTGAGACGTCCTCCTTCACGTGAGGCATATCCCGGTGACGTTTTCTACCTCCATTCAAGGCTTCTCGAAAGAGCGGCAAAAATGAGTGACGCAATGGGCGCCGGTTCACTTACTGCAATTCCGGTAATAGAGACACAGGCCGGTGACGTCTCTGGATATATACCCACAAACGTTATCTCAATTACCGATGGTCAGATATATCTTGAACCGGAACTCTTTTATAGCGGTGTAAGACCGGCTGTTAATGCAGGTCTCTCTGTCAGCCGTGTTGGAGGCGCAGCACAGATAAAGGCTATGAAACAGATTGCTGGAATGCTCAGGCTCGACCTTGCACAATACAGGGAGCTCGCTGCATTTGCACAATTCGCTTCTGATCTCGACAAGGCGACCCGTGCCCAGATTGAAAGGGGCAGAAGGATGATTGAACTCCTGAAGCAGGATCAGTATGTGCCAATGCCTGTTGATGATCAGATAATGGTTATCTTTGCAGGAACCCAGGGCTTTCTCGACGACCTGCCTGTTGAGGCAGTTAAATCCTTTGAGGATGGGTTCCTTAGATATATAAGGGCAGAAAAGCAGGATCTAAAGAAGCAGATAATGGAAAAGAAGGTATTAGATGATGACCTTAGAGCCAAGATTACAGAGGCAGTCACAGCATTCAAAAAGTCTTTTCAGGCATAATAAGCAGGGATAGGAGAAGATAGATGCCAACTTTAAGGGATATAAGAAAAAGATTAAAGGCGATACAGAATACAAAAAAGATTACCGCTGCCATGAAGATGGTGGCTGCTGCAAAATTAAGGAAGGTTCAGGACAGGATGTTGAATTTCAGGCCTTATGCTATAAAAATGGACTCTGTCCTGTCTGACCTTGCTAAGGTTGCGGAGAGGGAAATTCACCCACTCCTTGCTTTGAGACCAAGGAAAACTGTAGAGGTTATTGTTATCACTTCTGATAGAGGTCTTTGCGGAGCCTTTAATACAAATATTCTGAGAGCTTCAGCCAATTACATAAATGGTCTGAAAAAAGAAGGCCTTGAAATAAGCCTTGGCACGGTTGGCAGAAAGGCACGTGATTACTTTCGCAGGAGAAATGTACCAATAAGAAAATCGTGGACCGGCCTCTCTGGAAAATTAAACTATTCAGATGCCCAGGAGATTGCAAATGACCTTATAGAGAATTATAAAAATGAAACTACAGATGAGGTTATTATAATATATAATGAATTTAAGTCACTCATTCTCCAGAAGGTTTCTATTATGAAGCTTTTCCCGATTGGTTCAATAGAACCAGAAGAGGGCCAGGCTAAAGAGCCCCTTATTAGTGGTGATTTCCTGTATGAACCTTCAAAAGAAGCGATATTCGAAACACTATTACCAAAACATATTGAGATACAGATTTATAGGGGTTTGCTTGAATCACAGGCTGCTGAAGAGGCTGCAAGGATGACTGCTATGGAGAATGCAACGAAAAACTGCGGAGAACTTATAGAGAAAGTCACACTACTGGCTAATAAGGTACGACAGGCAGGTATCACAAAAGAGCTGATGGATATTGTCGGTGGTGTTGAGGCACTGAAATGACAATCCGTCGCTGTGTTCATTATCCATGGCACGAATCACAAATAGAAGATATGAAATATTAAGGGGGTATAGATTATGAATGTAGGAAAAATATCACAGGTAATAGGTGCGGTGGTAGACCTGGAATTTGAAAAACAATTACCAAGAATCCGCGACGCTATAAAGATAGACGAATCAGGTGACCCATCAAAAGGCGTACCTGAGATTCATATCACCTTAGAGGTTGCTATTCATCTTGGTGAGAATAAGGTAAGGACTATTGCTATGGGAGCAACAGATGGTCTTGTAAGGGGTATGAAAGCCGTTGATACAGGTCAGCCAATAACTGTGCCTGTCGGCAAGGATGCATTAGGAAGGCTAATAAATGTCATAGGTGAGCCTATTGATGAGCTGGGGCCCGTAGAGGCAAAAGAAAGATGGCCCATACACAGACTCGCACCTGAGTTTGTTGAGCAGGTAGCTACTACTCAGGTATTCGAAACAGGTGTTAAGGTCTTTGACCTTCTTGTGCCGTTTGTCAGGGGTGGTAAGATGGGGATGTTTGGAGGCGCAGGAGTTGGTAAGACTGTTATTATAATGGAAATGATACATAACATCGCTATGGTTCACGGCGGTGTGTCAGTGTTTGCAGGTGTCGGTGAGAGGACAAGAGAAGGCAATGACCTTTATCTTGAGATGAAGCATTCAGGTGTTTTACCAAAGGCAGCCCTTATCTATGGCCAGATGAATGAGCCTCCCGGAGCAAGGGCAAATGTTGGTCTAAGCGCCCTTACAGTAGCAGAATACTTCAGGGATCAGGGACAGGACGTTCTCTTATTCATTGATAATATCTTTAGATATACACTCGCCTGGGCTGAGGTTTCGGCACTCCTCGGAAGGATGCCTTCTGCTGTCGGTTATCAGCCCACACTCGGAACTGATATGGGTGCACTTCAGGAGAGAATTACTACCACAAAGAAGGGTGCTATTACATCCATGCAGGCTATATATGTCCCTGCAGATGACCTCACTGACCCAGCTGTTGCAACAGCATTTACACACCTGGATGGAACTGTTGTTCTTTCAAGACAGATCGTAGAGCTTGGTATTTATCCTGGTGTTGACCCTCTGGATTCCACATCGAGGATACTCGACCCAAAGGTTCTTGGAGAAGAACACTATGCTGTGGCGAGAAGTGTTCAGGTTGTATTACAGAGATATAAAGAGCTTCAGGATATCATTGCTATCCTTGGTATAGAGGAACTCTCAGAGGATGATAAGCTCATAGTTGCGAGGGCAAGAAAGCTCCAGAGATTTCTGAGCCAGCCTTTCCATGTTGCTGAGACATTTACAGGGACTCCTGGGAAGTATGTCAAGACTGCAGATACTATAAAAGGCTTCAAGGCAATAGCAGAAGGAAAATATGATGATATGCCTGAACAGGCATTCTATATGGTTGGGCCAATAGAGGAGGTTGAAGAGAAGGGTAAGAAGCTCGGCTGGAGCAGACAGATATAGAACCGAAGGGAGAAAAGATAAAGTGGAGAATAAGCTAATACTTGAAATCGTAACCCCTCATGGCCTTGTGTTAAGCGAAGAGGTTGACGAAGTAGTATGTACTGGAAGCGAAGGTGAGTTTGGTGTACTTCCAGGTCATGTGCCTTTTTTTACAACCCTTAAAATAGGGATGCTCGCTTATAAAAAAGGAACTGCAACGAAATATGTCTTTGTAAACTGGGGCTATTCTGAGGTCGGGCCGGATAAAGTTCTGGTACTCGCTGACAGTGCAGAAAAATCTGATGAGATAGATGTTGAAAGGGCAAAAACTGCAATGAAGAGGGCAGAAGAAAGACTCAAAAAAGCAGAAGAGATAGATTTTGCAAGAGCAACATCATCCCTTGAAAGATCAGTCACAAGAGTACAGGTAGCAGAAAAAAGATCTTAGGATATTTTTAAAGTTTAAAGGTATCTCACAAAAAGGCCATGCGAAAATGCATGGCCTTTTTATTTAGACTTATCAAATTGATAATTAATCATTAATTATGTTATAAAAATGGTGTATTATTAATTAAGGAGAACCCTGATACATGCAAAAAGAGAATGTCCTTATAATTGATGATGAGGAATTCATACTGCAACTTTCCAGAGATATATTGATAAAGAGTCACTATAATGTAAAGACCGCCTCGGACGGAAAAGAAGGGATAAACCTCCTTGAAAGTGATAAGTTTGACCTAATATTGACAGATATAAAGATGCCTAATATCAACGGCCTGGATGTTATCAGGCATGTAAGGGTGACTAATAAAGAGATACCGATTATTGTTATCACAGGACATGGTACGCTTGATATTGCTATAGATTCTTTGAGATTAGGGGCTCAGGGGTTTATCTTGAAGCCTTTTACCCCGGCGGAGCTCAGGAATGCTGTTTCTGAGGCATTAGAAAAAACAAGATTGCTTAGTGAAAATATAAGGATGCGTACACTGATGCCGCTTTTTGAGGTTAGTAAAGAGATAATAGGCGAGGTCGACCCTAAAAAACTGCTTAAGTTAATAGTGGACACTGCTGTTAAAGAGACGCGGGCAGATAAAGTATGTCTTGCATTAATAGATGAGGCTACAGGTAAGTTGAATGTGAAGGAATTTCATGGGTGGTCACCTAATTTTCTGAAAGATTTTGAAAATATATATAGTGAGAACATAGCAAGTCTTATTTTTAAAGATAAAAAGCCTTTCCTTATTACTCCTGGGGCTAATCTACCTCGTGAATTTGAGAAGGTGAGAGAGATTGAGGGTGTATCTTCTGGTGTTTATGTACCACTAACAATCAGGGGTAATATTATCGGTCTCCTCTGCATAAGCAGAACAGGTACTGAACGCCCATTTACCCCATCCGAAGTCGAACTTGTTTCAGTCCTGAGCGGCCAGGCTGCCGCTGCAATAGAGAATGCGCGTCTCTATGAAAAGCTTGAACAGTCTTATCTTTCTGTGATGGTTGCCCTATCATGCGTAGTTGAGGCAAGGGATTTGTATACAGACAAGCATATGAAAGATATTGCAGAATACTCTGTTGAGATTGCGAACAAATTAGGGCTTTCTGATAATGATATTGAAAACATCAGAAAAGCAGCCCTTTTGCATGATATAGGGAAGATATCTGTGCCTGACCATATTCTCATGAAGCCGGGTAAACTTTCTGAAGAGGAAATGGTGGTTATTAAAAAACATCCTGCAAACGGCGCCAAGATAATCGAGCCGGTTGAACCACTGAAACATGCGACAAAGATAATAAAGCACCACCAGGAGTGTTACAACGGCACAGGTTATCCTGAAGGTCTTCGAGGGAAAGACATTCCCCTTGGTGCAAGGATAATAGCCGTAGCAGATGCGTTCGGCGCAATGACAACTAACAGGCCATATAGGAAAGCGCTATCCATAGGCGATGCTGTAAAAGAATTGAAAAAATGTGCTGGGACACAATTCGACCCCCATCTTGTGGAGATATTTATCTCTATCCTTGAGGAAAAAGGCATCCTGAATGAACGTCTTTAAACATCCCTTGGACTGGTATGGATGCCACGCTTGACAGCATCCGGGATATAAGATTATACCAGCCAAGAATAGGATACCGTTTTTCTGTAGATTCCCTGCTGCTTTATGATTTTGTGAATCTCAAAAGGGTGAATAGTGCTGCTGACCTCGGTGCTGGATCAGGTATTGTCGGAATCTTACTTGCAAAGAAATATCCTGATGCAAATATTACCCTATTTGAGCTTCAGGACAGCCTTGTCAGATTAGCAGAAGAAAATGTTGTCCAGAACTGTCTTGAAGACAGGATTAAGGTAATAAGATGTGATTTGAGAACACTTCCCGCTTTATCTTTTGAGCCTCATGATTATGACCTTGTTGTATCGAACCCGCCTTTCAGGAGGCTTAAGAGTGGTCTTTTAAATGTTGAGGAAGAAAAAGCCATTGCAAGACATGAGGTTAAGCTAAGCCTCCATGAACTAATCGATGCGGCATCATATCTTCTAAGGGTAAAAGGCAGGTTCTGCATAATTTATCACCCGTATAGACTTTTAGAACTTATGGATATCTTAAAAGAGAGAGATCTCGAACCAAAAAGATTGAGATTTGTTCATTCAAATATGTCATCGGAGGCAAAGATGATTTTGCTGGAGGCCATTAAAAAAGGGAAAGGAGGCATTAAGGTTGATAAGCCACTTTATATCTATAAACAGGACGGCAGCTATACAGATGAGTTAAAAGGAATATACAACCCAGAATCTAAAGTAAAGATATAAGGTAAGCTTTCAGTAAAGGGTGGAGTTTAGCTGTCATGGATTCGACAAGCTCAGGGTAACAGTACACGACACCATTGTGGGTTTGTCATGGTGAGCTTGTCGAAGGGTGCGCCGCCATGCTTCACTGAATGATTACGATATAAGTTGTTTATTAATTGATTTAGATAATTTATATGACTATATAATAGCTTTTGTGTATAATAACCAAAAGTTCTAAAAAGGAGGAGACGTATGGTTATATCCAGGTTTTTCGGTATCTTAATTCTTTTGCTTGCCGTGCCTGCAATTACATTTGCAGCAGGTGGGCATGATGGTCTCAACTGTACTGGTTGCCACGGCATTCATAATGCAAAAGGGGAGCTTATATTTGCTGTTGAGCCAAATAAGAAGGCAATCAGCCCGTGGACAAAACAGACTTTTTCAGGAACAACTGCCCTCTGTCTTGGCTGCCATGAAAACATAGAAAAAGGCGGGCTTGGGATACTGGCAGTTTCAGCTTCTCACAGCCATCCATATGGCGTTACACCAAAACCAAAGGTTGCTACTGTACCAGCAGTCTTTATAAGAGATGGAAAGTTAGAGTGTGTAGGCTGCCATGATCCTCATCCCTCACTCCCATATTATAAGTATCTGAGGGTTGACACAGCAAAGGGTGCAAAGATGCAGGACTTCTGTGCAATGTGCCATCCGTCAAAGGCAGACCCCAAGGTTCTGAAGGATATGAAGATATTCGATAGCATGGATGAAAGAAAATATACTCCAGTGACCCACCCAGAACCACAGGCTCCAGCAGCACCTAAGAAAAAATAAGGTAAGTGATGACTAAAAGGAAGAGGCTCGTATCGAGCCTCTTCCTTAGATTGGACTAATCTTAAATATTTGTGGAGCTACTGAAGGATTTCCTTTCATATCTATCAGTGGAGAAAGGGCTCTCAAAAAATACTGTAGAGTCCTATCTCCTTGACCTCAGGAAATTTCAGGATTTTCTATCATCGAAGAATAAAGAATTTGTTTCGTTTTTAAGAGTTGATATAATTGATTTTATTGAAAGCCTCAGGGGTGAAGGTTATTCCATATCGAGTATATGCAGGTTTATATCTTCAATCAGGGGTTTATGTAAATACCTCATTATCGAGAATGTTATAAAGGATGACCCATCAGAAAACCTTCAAACACCAAAGAGATGGGAAAGACTTCCCAAATCACTCAGCATTTCTGAGGTTAGATCCTTCCTCGAAGTAAACTCGTCGCCGAAGCCGTCCGGGCCAATCACAATAAGAGACTATGTAATGTTTGAACTGCTGTATTCTTCAGGATTGCGTGTCACTGAACTGGTATCCCTTAAACTCGAAGATATTAATTTAGAGGCAGGGTTTTTACGGGTCTTAGGAAAGGGGTCAAAAGAACGGGTTGTGCCTGTAAATATTAGGGCAATGGAAAGGATAAAAAAATATATAATCCAGCAAAGGCCGGAGATTCTGAAGAAGAAGCGGTCTTCTTATCTTTTTGTTACAAGGAGGGGAGGGCCGATGACAAGACAGCGTTTCTGGCAAATTATAAAGACCTTGGGCAGGAGACTCGGAATTGAGGTTTCACCACATACAATGAGACACTCCTTTGCAACACATCTGCTTGAAGGCGGGGCTGACCTCCGATCATTACAGAAGATGCTCGGCCACTCTGACATATCAACAACCCAGATTTATACAAAGGTAACAACCGAGAGGTTAAAAAAAGTTTTTACAAAACACCATCCAAGGGCCTAAAAAATTTATTAGTTTATTTAGTTAATTTGGTTTCTAAAGTTAGGTTGCAACTAACCAGAAAAATGTGTAAACTGTGTAAACTAAATAAACTCTGCTGCGGAGGTAACAAATGCCTGATATATTAACCTTTGATAAGCTTTATAGATTTTGTGACCCTGATATCTTTACCTTCAATACAACGGAAGATCTGCCGGATTTTAAAGAAACCATAGGCCAGGAGAGGGCATTGCATGCCCTTGATTTTGGCTTGAGCCTTGAAAGCACCGGATTTAATATATTCATTCTCGGTGAGCATGGCACAGGCAAGATGACCACAGTAAGATCGTTCCTGTCACAGAAGGCTATGAACGAACCTGTACCCCAGGATTGGGGCTATGTTTACAATTTTAAGGACTCTGATGTATCGGTGGCTATCTCTCTCGATCCCGGGAGCGCAGTAATATTCCAGAAAGATATGGAAGAACTTATAAAGATACTGAAGGCTGAAATTCCAAAGGTCTTTGAATCAAAGGAGTATGAGAAACAAAAGAACAAGATAATAGAGGAGCCTCAGAAACAACAGAAAGACATTTTTTCCAGCCTTGAAGAAGAGGCTCAGCAAAAAGGGTTTTCAGTTCGGAAGACAGTCAGCGGACTGATAATCATACCAGTAAAGAAGACAGGAGAACCGCTAACAGAGGATGAGTACGAATTACTCGATGAGAATACAAGAAAAAAGATAGATGAGATAGGAAAGACTCTTCAAGAGAAGCTTAATGATGTAGTGCGCATAGCGCGCGAAAGTGAAAAGATGGTTAAGGAATCAATTGGGAGGCTTGAGAAGGAAGCTGCCCTCTCTTCTGTAGGCCATCTCATTGATGAATTAAAAAACAAATATAAGGATCATGAGAAGATTACCGCATATCTCGAGGATGTGAAAGAAGACATCCTCGAACACCTTGATGACTTTAAGGCTCAGGAAGAACAGGCCCCTCCACTGCCATTTATGAAGCTCCCAAAAACAGAGCCCATATTTACGAGGTACACCGTAAACGTCCTTGTTAATAACAAGGATTGCAAAGGTGCGCCATGTATATTTGAAAGCAACCCGACTTATTTCAATCTCTTCGGAAGGATTGAGCATAAGTTTCAATACGGGATTGCATTAACAGATTTTTCAATGATAAAAGCCGGCTCATTGCATAAGGCGAATGGCGGTTATATTGTAATCAATGCGCTTGATCTCTTGAGGAACATCTTTGCTTACGATTCACTGAAACGTGCTATCAGGAATAAAGAGATAAAGATAGAGGATGTCTGGGAGCAGTACAGGCTGATTTCGACAACAACCCTCAAGCCGGAGGCTATACCACTTGATGTCAAGGTTATACTTGTGGGGAACCCGTATCTCTATTATCTCCTTTACAACCTCGATGAAGAGTACAGAGAACTCTTTAAGGTTAAGGCTGATTTTGACAGCAGGATGGACAGAACAGAGGAGAATATTAATAAATATGCCTCTTTTGTAACTACCTTGTGCAGGGAAGAAAACCTTCTTCCTTTTGACAGGGCAGGCGTTGCAAAGGTAGTTGAGTTTGGTTCAAGGCTTGCAGAGCATCAGAATAAATTATCTTCAAGGTTCAGCGATATAGCCGACATCCTTAGGGAGGCAAGCTACTGGGCATCAAAATCCAATAGCAATATTGTTAGCGATGGGCATGTCTATAAGGCTATGGATGAAAGGATATTCAGGACAAACAGGATTGAAGAACGCTTAAGAGAGATGATCCTGGAGGGGACCATAATTGTTGATACAAAAGGAGAGAAGGTAGGGCAGATTAACGGTCTTGCAGTGATTGACCTGGGAGACTACAGCTTTGGAAAACCCTCAAGGATAACAGCAAAGACATATGCAGGAAAGGCAGGTGTTGTTAATATAGAAAGAGAAACAAAGATGAGTGGTAAGATACATGAAAAGGCTATATTAATAATCACAAACTACCTTGGTAGTAGATATGCAGCAAAAAAACCAATAAGCCTGTCTGCATCAATTACATTCGAACAGTTATACGATACGGTTGAAGGTGATAGCGCTTCGTGTGCTGAACTTTATGCACTTCTTAGCAGTATCTCAGGAATTCCGTTAAAACAAAGTATAGCAATTACAGGCTCGATGGACCAGAATGGCGAGGTTCAACCTGTTGGCGGTATAAATGAAAAGATTGAAGGCTTTTTTGACCTTTGCAGGTTAACCGGGTTTAATGGCAGCCAGGGTGTGATAATGCCAACAAGGAATGTCAAAAACCTGATGCTAAAAAAGGATGTGGTTGAAGCTGTAAAGGAGGGGAAGTTTTTTATTTATCCGATCCAGAGAGTTGACGAGGGCTTGGAGATTATTACAGGCATGCAGGTCGGCGAACTCAGGGATGATGGAACATATCCGGAAGGCACTATTAATTACCTTGTAGTAAAACGTCTTGCGGAAATATCAGAGGCCCTCGAGAAGAAAAAGGAAAAGGAAGAAGAAAAAGAGGAAAAAGAAAAAGATAAATGAAGAAAGCGGTATGGCTGCTTGAAGCCGTTTTATTTATTATTCTGTCCATACCGATAGCAATCCTGCCATTGAAATGGTCAATGAAGGCCGGGGAAATACTCGGCCTTTTGGTTTTCTATTTATGGGGAAGCAGGAGAAGGATTGCAATAGAAAATCTGAAAAACTCAATATCATCTAATGCGATAACAACCGCGGAACCCGTCGAAAAAGTAATCAGAGATAATTTCAAGAATTTGGGAAAGTCTTTTGCAGAGGTCATAAAAATCTATTATGGTTTCGGCAAAAAGGTAATAGATTCTGTAGATATTGAAGGCATCGAAAACTTTAATCAGGCTAAATCAAAAGGTAAAGGGATTTTATCCTTAACCGGCCACTGTGGAAACTGGGAGCTAATGGCAATTGCCACATCTGCAAAGCTTTCGGGTATCACTATCGTAGCAAGACCAATTAATAACCCCTATATTAATAAATTTGTTGAAAGTATAAGGCAGAAATATGGCAATAGCGTAATATATAAGCAAAAAGCATTGAAACCCATAATTCAAGCACTTAAAAATAATGACTCTGTAGGCATATTGATGGATCAAGCTGTAATACCTGGTGAAGGATATGTGATAGATTTCCTCGGCAGGGGCGCATGGACGACAAAGATGCCCGCCCTTCTTGCAAGAAAGACTGGAGCAGCTGTTCTCCCTGCGTTCATACACAGAACGGACGGCCGACACAAGATAAAGATTTATCCACAAGTAGAATTGTCAGGTGATAATGATAAGGAAAATGCAATAAAGGAAGATACTAAAAAGTTTTCACGATATATTGAAGAATATATAAAAGAGCATCCCTCCGAATGGCTCTGGATTCACAGAAGGTGGAAGAGGGTCAACTCTAATCAATAAATCCGGAATTTACATTTGCATTAAAAAATGATAGGCATATGTGTATCAAAATCTCTTGAAGATGGTTAACCGCTTCACCTACGACTAAACGGGGGCAATGGATTTGCGAATTTAACAGTTTTCATCTGGAATATTGAATACAAGACAATTTAAACATCATCTACAAATTGTGAATGCAAGATTCCCATAAAAGGATCTTGAAATAACCCCTCGTGTGGGTAGTGGTCTAACGCAGCCAAATGCAAATCCTTAATAATCTTTTCTGTGTCTACCAGTGCTTTCTTTGTAGTTTCATAATTAATGTTTCTTTCTAAAAAAGTTTTAGCCGCATCTGGTAGTTTATTATCGGATCGTTTCTTAAGATGTTTACGATGTACATAAGTGCTGTTTTTTTGGATTTTTCCATGAACAAGGTATGTTCTAATTTTGTGCAATTTTTTGATTGTCTGATAAGGTGTGCAACCCTTATCAATTCGCATATTACATTTCTCCATAAGATAGTCAAGTTTTCCCATTGTTTCTATATAAGGTCTTTTCCTAAAAAAGTCTTTTTCCTTTTTCCATTTTTCAGGATCAATAGTCTCACCTAAGTAATTTAAGTATGATTCCAAACTAAAATACAGCAGGAGCATTATTGAGAGATTAAAATGGAGTTGTATTGCATCATTTGCCGCACTCATTGCAGCTTCCTTTAAAACTCCAACGGTACTCCATAGAATTCTGTGGGTAAATATAATGCTTTTAACTATCTTGGTTTCATTTTGAATATTTTTCTTAGAAACATCGCGTTTTATTAATTTTTGTTCTATATACGGATTCAAAGAATCGTAAATATGTGAAATCAACGTACCACTCTTTGTATATGTATTCCCCCAGTCATCTTTATAAATTAGAATATTGGTTTGTTTGCCTGAAGTTATACGTATAATTGGCTGTCCCGCTCTTTGCCCTTTATTGCATGTATCAACTATTGCTGTATATATGATGTCTTTGTTAGATGCATATGGAAGCCTGATAAGACTGTTAAACAATAGGTAATTATGGACTTCTTGGAATGTTGCCATAAAACCTCCCCAGGAATTCTTATAGATTATATCACTAAGGAAAAATGCTGAGTTCAGGAAGTTATTGAGAAGGTGACTACACCGTACTTATGCGCAGGTTTAAAAAAAACAAAAAAGGGGTCAGACTTGTTTATTGCAAATTGGATGTATGACATGCTATATTGATGCATGGCAAGAAAGGCGAGGATAGAGTACGAGGGGGCGTTTTATCATGTCATCACCCGTGGGAATCAACGGCAGAGAGTATTCAAAGATGAAAATGACTTTCAGAAATATCTTGAACTGCTTGTTTATTATAAAGGACGACATAAATACTCTCTGTATGCATATGTATTAATGAACAATCATGTGCATCTTTTGATAGAAACTTTCAAGATACCACTTTCAAAAATCATTCAGGGTATAAACCAGAGTTACACGATGTATTTCAACAGGAAATACAGGACTGTGGGGCATTTATTTCAGGGCAGATACAAGGCAATACTCTGCGATAAGGATGCATATTTACTTTCATTGATCAAGTATATTCATTTGAATCCGATGAGAGCGAGGATAGCAAAGGCGGCTGAAGACTACCGATGGAGCAGCCATCTGATTTACTGTGGTAAACAAAAGAGCGAAATTGTTGACACCGACCGCTTGTTACGGATGTTTTCAGAAGACAAATCACGGGCGAGAAAATTGTACAGGGCATACATTGGCGATGGCGTAGAGGTGAAAAGAAAAGACCTATACAGAACAGTCAGCCAGAGGATACTGGGGGGAGAGAAGTTTGTAGATACAGTGATGGAGAGGATAGAGGAGAAATTTGAAAACAGGAAAAAGCGGCATGAGTTCAGTCTTGCAGAAATAATGGAAACGATAGGGAAGATGAAGGGAATTACCCTCAAACAGATAAAAGAGAAGAACAAGGGCAGGCATATTTTAGAGGCAAGGAAACTGGCAAGTCTTGTAGCGAAGGAATATGGTTATAGAGGTAGAGAAATAGGGGCATATCTTCGGAAAGATCCTTCAGTTATTACGAGATACTTGAAGGATAGTGAAAACCTTAAATCAGAGATGGAATTTACGATAGACATCTTAAGTGGTAAAAAATGAGTCAATTTGCAATAAACAAGTCTGACCCCCTTCATCTGACGACCCCCTTCATCTGACCCCCTTCAGCCTGATGTATGTTGCAATTGGAAACCGCGACACGATGTCGCATAAATTAGTGTACAAAAGGGAAACTCTCTCGCACGGTTCTGAGGAGGGAAAGGAGCCGTACGTCTCCCGACCTACCCGGTTTAACAATGGAGGGAAAACAGGCACAACATGAAATGGAAAATCACAAATCTGCAAACACGCCTTTACCTCATCACCGCCATTATCCTACTGGTTGGTTTGAGTAGTGCCATCTTGATTTATCTGACAGCTGAGAATGATTCGGACAGCATTTTGGGTTATGAAGATTCCAAGATGTATATACATGATTTGGAACTCTATGGTGGAAAGGCGAATGTGCTTGCGAGTAAGTTCATGCATTGGTTTGTCGGGTTATGGCATGGAAAATCACTCGCATTTACAGTAGCCTGCATTACCATTTTTATATCTTTTGGGTTTTTCTTTGTTGCCAATCACTTGCCATCCGACTTAAAATCTGATGCCCGAGGTGAAAACAATCGGGTCGGAACCGACTGAAAAATATATGATGGCTCGTACCGTTTTTTTTGCAATTGGATAGTAGTCAGTAGGTACTCAATAGAGATGTTAGGATCCAGCGGAGGTAAATAATCTCGGGTAAAACGTGCAGCGCCATGTACTTCCTGAAAACAAAAACCTCTAATCTAGTATAATTGCGAAGATTTTAACCGTTACTTGTTAATGTTCGACATGGAATCTTGGTGCATGCGTCATACTAATAAATTAAAAATGGATCCACTATGGTTCTTTGTCGCTGACCCTGTTTGATGTCACAGCGGTTGAAATTGCCACAAACAAACCTGAGGTTTAGCCTTGAGAGAGATGACAAGAGAAGATCTGCTTGACCGTGGCATATGAGAAAACAAAAGGGCGCCGCAATAACGACGCCCCCTCGGAAAAAATGAGAATAGAAATTACTTCTTTTCTTTCCCCTTACACTCCTTCTTCATCTCCTTCATCTCTTCCTTCGTCATGACTTTCCATGCCATCATCTTGCCGTCCTTCTCTGAGTACTTGGCGCTCAACTTGTCGCCAACCTTCACGTCAGCGAGGGTCTTCCCTTTGGCAAACTTGGTCTTGTCAGTAGTAGTGAGCACAACTTCGCCCTCCTTACCTTTTATGGTAAGGGTCTTTGCCGCTGCATCAACTGCTGTCACCTCGCCGATAACATACATCGCCTTCGTTGCATGTTTCTTCTCTTTTGCAAAAGAGAGTCCCACAACGGAGAGAACAAAGAGAAGTGATACGATAATAGCTAATGCCTTCTTCATGAAATCACCTCCTTCCATAATGAATATTGCTGCATTGAATATCTTCTAAGCAAGGACTGCGCCAGGAAGAGTTAAGCGCTCATCAAAAAATGAAACGCTCCAAAGAGGACAAAACGCTGGCCTGAAGATATGGATGGATGATTCAAGAACGGTCGCGAAGAGGGAAACTTGTCAACGATATTCAACGCTTCTGACCATGCCGGAAAGGAGTCGCATTCGACTTTTCCGGAGTGTTATTTTGAGTTCTCTCGCCCTATGGGGTCTTGTCGACGCTAGGGATGAGGGGGTACTTTTCAATAATTTTCCCCCGATTTTCCTCCTTATTTAGGGTGTGCCTTCCCGATTTAGGGAGTCTTTCGAGCTTGAACTACCACTTGTCGGTGACACCTCAGAATATTTACTCAGATCATCAACAAAAGAGAAATGTGACTTACTCTCCTTCATATTCAGTTATCTAATGCCCTCAATGATTATGAGGGTGGTAACCTAAGACTTTCAACCGTAAATAGTTGAACTCAATGATTGCCAAAGTTCACTCTTTGTAGGTGTTATTCGCACCTGATCATAGATGATCACGGTGCGACTTGATGAAGGTGCCCGGGATGGTTGATAAAAAGTCTGAAATCTGATATTCTGAAATCAGAAAATATTAAGATAGGAGGGGTACAATGGAGACTATTAAAGCAGCAGTTGCTGAAATAAAATCCCGCGGGCAATTGACTATCCCAAAAAAAATCAGAGAAATGGTCCACCTTGATGAAGGTCAGTTAGTCTCTATCATCCCGATTGGGGAATCTATCATCGTTACGACAAAAAGACTTGAACTCGATGAAGCGAGAAGGCAAATCAAGAGGATCATAAAAGCTGCGGGGATTTCAGTTGAAGAATTGTTGGCAGGACTAAAAGAAGAACGAGAAAATCTTTTCAAAGAAACATATGGCAAGAAAAAGATTTAAGGTTTTTCTCGATTCCAATGTTATCATTTCCGGTCTTTTTTCAGATAAGGGAGCGCCGCGCATCATTCTTGACCTCTTATGCCTTGGGTTACCTTTCCTTGTTGGTGCAACAGGGCGATATAATCTTATTGAAATTGAAAGGAATATAATGGAAAAAATGCCTAAAGCGCTTCCCCTCTATAAGGAGTATCTCCCAAAACTAAATCTCGAAATTGTACCTCTGCCTTTATCAAAAGATATAAAAAAATTATTTGGTCATATCTCCGATAAAGATATGCCAGTCCTTGCTTCAGCTATTATATGGAATGCGGATTTCCTTGTGACCGGAGATAAAAAAGACTTTGCAAAATTAGAGGTAAAAAATAAATATCCCTTCAAAATCTTGAGTCCTGCAGAGTTTCTTAATATAATCCTCCCTGAAATTCTTAAGGTCTTGCAATCAGAGAGAAATAACTAATCTATACTTACATCTTAATCAGTTCTTTCCCAGCCTCGTATGCTTCTTTTAAGGCTGTTGGATGCTTGAGGATTGCGCCTTTCGCGTCAATACCCGAAAAGCCCAGAGTCTTATGTTCAGGAACATTGATTGTTCTGAAGAATGCCTTTGCTGTTTTTTCTGCACATTCTAATCCGATTGCGCCGATTTTGTCTTTCATCCCTGCGACGAGCAGCAGCAGTCCCTTTCTTCCATACGGACCGGACGGGATGGGTTTCTTAAGGAGATATTTCTCGCACCAGAAACACTGGCATCTGTCTATCATTATCTTTGCCTGTGCACTAAGGCTGAAGAAAAAGATCGGCGAGGCAAGGATAACCCTGTCGGCAGTTTTTATTGCGTCATAGATCTGAGCCATGTCATCTTCATTAATGCATATGCCAGTGTCATCGCAACCCCCGCAGTTCTGGCAGGGCAGGATGTTCATCTGGTTCAGATTAAAAACCTGGACAGCGAATCCTGATTCCTCGATCCCTCTAATCGCTTCTCTCAGGAGAAGCTCTGTATTGCCGTTTTCCCTTGGGCTTCCGAGAAAAGCGATTATTTTCATGATTACTCAACCATTTTGAACATCTTTTTCAAGGCACCACATATAGGACATTTATCAGGTGGCTCTCCTTCGACAGTGTTTCCACAGACCTGACAGACATAGTAATCAACCTCAGGGTTTTTACCGAGATTTTCGAGTGCTTTTTTATAAAGAGCTGCGTGAATCTTTTCGACGTCGTTGGCAAAACTGAAACTCCTCAGAGCACCTTTTTTCGCTTCAGCTTCAGCATCTTTAATCATCTGAGGATACATTTTCTGGAACTCGTATGTTTCTCCTTTAATTGCTGCATCGAGATTTTCTTTTGTGCCTCTAATTCCACCCAGCTCTCTCAAGTGATTTAATGCGTGAACGGTTTCAGCTTCAGCAGCAGTTCTAAAGAGTTTTGCAACTTGTTTGTATCCTTCTGACTCGGCCTTTCTTGCAAATGCAAGATATTTTCTATTAGCCTGTGATTCACCTGCAAATGCATCCTGAAGATTATTTTCGGTCTTTGACATAAGTTGCCTCCTTTTAATCTATTACAATCCTTTCCAGTTCCTTTGTATCTATCTGCAGCTCCTTTTCAAGAAGCTTTGGAGTCAATCCAGTTTGATGAACTACCTCTTTCACATACTTTTCATACGACATGCTCTCTTCCCAGCATCTGTAAAAATGGTCTTTTAAAATCACTGCGAGACCCTCAGAAGGGATTCTGTAGCCCTTTCTCGTAGCTTCTTTTTCCCCCGTGCTTTCAGGGATACCGATCACCGCTATCCTGTCATCCACGATTATATAGCGAATATTATTTGCAATAGCACATATACTGTATCTTACCTCAGCCCCAGCCTTTGTATAAAGATACCCTATATGCAGTCTATCGTGGAATTTTGGTAAAAGGTATTTGACTTTTATTCCTTCTTTTTTTAATTTCTCAAGATTATGGATAATATCCTGTACCCTTTTTCTATCGTCTTCTGAGGGGAGCCTTCCGGTGATAACGCCGATGACCTCATCTTTTGCATCTGTCATGGAATCCGTAACAGAAAGAAAATACTCCTGTCGTGTAAGTATCTTTGTTGCCTTTCCTACTTCCAGCAAAAGGTTTTTTCTGCCTCTCCCTTCCCTGATACTATAAAGGAGGAGTATGATAGTGGCTAAAAGCAGTACTGATTCAAGTATAAGAAGAAGTGGTTCAATAGTCATATTTTAAAGTCTTTTGATTTCTATTTGTAAAAATAAGTGTACCCTCAGACCTTCTGTTTTATTATAACATCATCAGCCCAGCTCAATGTAGCAGACACTGTAGGGAATCCTATGGTGCTTGTCAGCAGAATTATCGTATGGTATATTTCTTCAGGCTTTGCTCCTAACTCTAATGCCCTTCTTGTATGGGAATGTACTGAGCCTTCTGACCTTATTGCAGCGGCAGCAGCTAACTGTATCAAATGAGAAGTTTTTGCATCAATCGGACCTGATTCCTTTGTTACCTTTCCAAGATTATCAACTGCTCTTAAGAATTTCTTAAACCTTTTTTTAACGCTTAAATACTGCCCTGGTAATTCTGGCATAGTGACCTCCTAAATTATTGTTATAAAAATTATAGCAGAATATAAGGCTACAATCTATTTAAATAGACCTCAACGTTGCAAAAAAGACATGGCAGATCCCGAAAGCTTTCGGGAAAAAACCCGTCAAAGCGACAGGAATTCATTAACCCGGAAACTGCATTTATCTGATGACCAAAGCAGGCATATATGCATAAAAACCTTTACAAAGCAGAATTGGGTTATTCAATGTTATCAATCGTTACTGATGAAAATATTCAGGCTCTCTGAATATCATGTGTCTTACAAAGGTGCTGCTGGCAAAGCTTTTTCTGCATATATGCCTGCCTTAAAATGAATGAATTGCACTTTTCGGATTAACCCAAATAATGCAATTGAATAATGCAGGTGCAGGGTAAAACACATCGTACCTAAGTATGTTGATGGACGACCTTCTGAAGCTTTGGGAAGGGAAATGGTATTTTAAATCAACATCCTGTACAGAAAGGGTAAGTGGGGCAGATTGAGCTTACCCTTTCTTTCTCCTCTGGAATTTTGTCTTCTTCCTTAGTTTATCGTGCTTATGTTTACTCATCTTCTTTTTACGCCATTTTACGACATTTCCCACACATATACCCCCTCTTTAAAGATAGTAGTAAGTAAACAGGAATCAGGTATTCCGTTTACTGTATTCTCTTGCTTGATCCATGAACGCTTCGAGCTGTATCTCTACTGTAGGCGACTCCGACCCATCATAAGGTATACTGATGCACGGAATTCCATAATCTCTGGTAACGCCCCTCAAAAGGGCTGTTACAATGGTACCCGGCATGCAACCAAAAGGCATGGCATTTATAATGCCCGAGGCTCCTTTTTCTAAAAGATCAATACATTTACCGATGCTTAAAATAGTCTCACCTTCAAATGATTTATGTACATAAGGCGACGCTTTCTCGAGTAGCTCTTTGGTTTCAGGCTCTTTCAATGTCTTCAGGAACCCCTTAAAACATTTAGCTAATCTGTGTTCTATCCTCTTTTGAAAAAATTTCTTCAAAAGAAAGTTAATAATAGCAGACCTTTCCTTTTTTATCAATGCCTTCGTTAACCCCATATAGTTTACATAGTAAATCCATTCCTCAACCGGTGCCAGCCATACCTCGCCGCCAAGCGCCTCAACCTTTCTTATAATGTCCTCATTAGAGAATTTATGAGACCTGACAAATATCTCGCCGATCACCCCGATGAGAGGTTTTCCGCCTTTATAAACTGGAAGGTTTTCGAAGTCTTTTCTTATGTGTTGCATCTCTTTTTCTAAATTACCATTCCTATTTTTTAAGGAGAGGTATAATTTTTCCAGGTAATTCCCGTACAATTCGTTGGCAGATCCCTTATTCCTTTCATATGGTCTTGTCTCATGCAGGCATTTATTGAGAAGCTCATAAGCAATGATACCCTTCCACGCATGCATAGTAAAATCCTTGCCTATAATTCCAAGGTCAGCGTAAAAAGTAGTGTCCTGATTAGGAGAGAATATCGGCACATCTTTATAACCCAGATCATCGAGGACTGTCCTGTGAAAAATATTATACTGACCGAATCTGCAGGGACCCGTGCCCGAAGGCATAAAGAACGCACTTTTTTCAGGTCTGAAACCGGGTTCCAGAACCTTCTTTAACATATCGCCCGTGGTAACGGCACAGGGATAGCATTCTTTGCCTGAGACGTATTTTCTTGCCAGGTCGATAGTGCTTTTATCAGACTCGGGGAGTACCTCAGCCTCCACGCCGCAATGCTCAAATGCGGATGCGAGGGCAAATGCATGATCCGACATGCGGGGGATGTAAATAATTTGTTCAGAATGTTTGGTGATCACCGGCTGATGCGTTGTTTCCTTCTTGTCATCAGCGACTCTTAGTTTATGACTTACAGCCTTATTCCTTATGCTGTCCATAAACGCTTCACACCTTGTTATTATGCCTGCGTCAGCGCTGTGCTCATCTATTTCTATATGAAGGAAAGGTTTCTTCCCCATCTCTTTTCTGAAATATTTGAGTATGAAAGAGTCGGGCCCGCACAAGAAGTTACCGATGTAAATGGCGTGAAGATTCTGATTCTCCCTGACGAATCTTGCGGCCTTCAAAATCCTCTGGCCCGATCTCCAGTACATATTAGGCCAATCGGCGTCTATGGCATATCTTTCGAGGGGCAGGAAATCCATGGGGATTGATAAAACGCCAAGGTCTGCAAGTTTTTTGGGCATCTCAAGGTTTACGCCACTGTCAGAAGCATTATATGTCCTGCCGATTAGTACAACAGCATTATCTTTAATGTTGTCCTTTATCGAGGATATGACCTCGGACCCCTTTGTCTTTACAGCATTTTTGAACTCAACCTGTGCCTTCTTTGCGATATCGATCGCCTTTGATATCGCAGATTTTCTTATCCCGAATAATTTAAATGCCTTCTTAAGTTCCTCTAACAGAAATCCTCTGCCGAGTCTTGAATTTACCACAGGTGCAATTGTCTTTATACCTTTGAATGTCACTCTTGATACGTATGGGATGGTCTGTGTGTAAGGACATGCAAATCCCCTTTCAAAGCTATCTTCAGGTGTATTGAGATTAATAAAACTCGGCATGAATATAGCATCTGCATTTTTTCCGAGCAAATATCTGATGTGACCGTGAGCTACCTTTACGGGAAAACACGCCTCTGCAAGCACACCCTCAAGCCCGAGGTTTACAATCTGTCTGTTTGTCCTCGGGGAGACCTCAACGTCAAAGCCGAGCTCCCATAACAGAGTGGTCCAGAAAGGAAGATAATCATGGAAGTAGAAGATATAGGGAACGCCAATCTTAAGTTTTGAGTTTTGAGTTTTGAGTTTGGAGTTATCACCCCCTCCCTTACCCTCCCCTCGGTACGAGTCGATTCCGACCCTCGATGGCCCGCCTGCCGTCCTTCGGGCAGGGGAGGGAGGGGTGGGGGGGCTGACTTCTGACTGTTGACTATTGGCGGATGACTGTCTTTGCAAATGTTCCTTCCACAGCATTTCATCCCTGAAAGAAAAGAGGTCAGGCCGGCCGGATGTCTTTCTCTTCCTCATATCATATTTTTCGCATCTGCTGCCATAAAAAAGAAACCCTTCTTCACCCGAAATCTTTACCCTGTTTATCTCACATACATTCGGACACCCCTTGCATTCAAAAGATGATATCTCGTAAGGCCTCTTTGATAACTCAAACCCCTTAAAAGTTGTAATACGAGAGGCGGTAGACATCATGGAGGGGGTGTCAATATTCTGTTTTTCTAACTTCTGACTTCTGATTTCCCGCCCCGGCGGGGCGCCGGGGGAGACTGACTTCTGGTTTTTCATATGTCTCATTGCAATCAATGCCATACCTATTGCGCCTGTGACCTCATGGTGAGGAGGGACGGTTATCTTTTTGCCGAGGTATTTTTCGAAGGCTGCAACAACAGACCTGTTAAAGGCTACCCCGCCCTGGAAAAATATATTCTCACCTATCGTCTTCCCCGCAACGACCCTGTTTATGTAATTCTGCACAATAGAATATGCAAGGCCTGCAAGGAGGTCATCCTTGTCAACACCCTTCTGAAGGTTTGACATGAGGGAATTTTCCATAAATACGGTACATCTTTCACCGAGCCTGCAGGGGTTTTTAGCAGATAGTGCGCACTGTTCGAATTCTCCTTTTATCGAGATGTTCAGTTTCTCTGCCTGCTCCTCAAGAAAAGAACCGGTGCCTGCTGCACATGCTTTATTCATCTCAAAATCCACGACTATGCCGTCTTTAAGTGATATGAATTTTGAGTCCTGTCCTCCGATCTCGAATATTGTATCGACATCCCTGTCAATAAAGCCTGCAGCAGTAGCCTGGGCTGTAATCTCATTTTTGACTATGTCTGCACCAACATAGTCTGCAATCATATATCTGCCCGAACCCGTCGTGCCGACACCCATTATCTCGACCTTATCCCCGACCTCATTCCCTATCTCCGTAAGTCCCTGCATGACTGCTTCTATAGGCCTGCCTGCTGTCATAAGGTACCGTTTTGCCAGGAGTCTTTCCTCTCCATCTATAATGGCGAGATTCGTGCTGATGGAGCCAACATCTATGCCGAGATAAGCCTTGATTCGCCCGGAGTTAACGGACAGGTCATCAGTCATCGGACATCGGTCATTGGTTTCAGCTATTGACTGTTCATTGATTCTTGACTGATGAAGATAAACAAGAGGCTCATAGCCAATTTCTGCCGGCCTGTCAGATTTAATAAAATCTTCAAGGTGTGAGAGATTAAAATACTGTATAGTGTCTTCATGCATATTTTTTAATACAGCACCAATCGCTCCCATAAGTGCGTGATCCCGGGGTACAAATAGTTCATCAAGTCCAAAGATTTCTTTGAAAGCCCTTACCATTCCTTTGTTTGCTGCTACTCCCCCCTGGAAAGAAAGAGGAGGGATTATATTTCTGCCTCTTGATATAGAGCCCTTAAAGTTTCTCGCGACCGCAAAACAGAGACCTGCTACAATATCTTCCATGGGGGTTGCTATCTGCTGGAGGTGTATCATGTCAGATTTTGCAAAGACACTGCATCTGCCGGCAACCCTCGGAGGCCTTTTTGATTTAAGTGCGAGATTACTGAAGTCTTCTATTGTGAGTCGCAGTCTTTCTGCCTGTTGGTCAAGAAAAGAACCTGTGCCGGCTGCACAGACCGAATTCATAGAAAAGTCTCTTACAGAGCGGCCGTCCTCACCTAAAAGTATGAGTTTTGAATCTTCCCCACCCATTTCAATTATCGTCTTTATATGGGGGAAGAGTTTATGTGTGGAATATGCCTGAGCAACAATCTCGTTAACAGGTTTTATCCCGAGAATAGAAGCGATTAACCTTCCGGCAGAACCCGTGACAGAAAGTGAAAAGTCAATTTCTTTTTTGCTCCCTGCTCTCTGCTCCCCGCTATTGATTATCGCACTATTCAGGAGTTCGAGAGCAACATTGAGCGGGTGCCCTTTGTGTCTTTCATAGCGGCTGTAAAGCCTGTTTTTGTTTTCATCAAGGATAACAAGTTTTACACTCACAGAACCTGCATCAAGACCGACGAACCTCGTTTTCATAACAGATGATCCGAAAATGCACCCCCTTTAGAGAAACTTTCTCACTTTTCTCCCTCTTTGGTAAAGTCGGTACGACTCGCAACCGAGAGGGGTTAGGGGAGATTTTATAAATCATAAATGGGAGCCCCGAAAGCTTTCGGGGTTCTTAAAATCCCCACTTTTCCCCCTTTTCCAAAGGAGGATTTTATTTTCTTTTGCGCCGGTATTGCCGGCATAACGATTCCTGTGAATTACTAATAAAACCATAAGTAAGGTCACATTCCTGTAACTATTCTGTCATGCTGGCTTGTCCAGTTATGTCATTCCGACTTGTTCGGAATCCTTCTTCAGGAAAGATTCTCTACGAGTCGTAGACCAGACAAGCTGGAATGACAGCTAATGTGGTCTTAGTTATGAACTTTTTTAGTATACCACAGAACAAATCCATTCTGTCCATAATCCGTAACCAACCTTTCAGATGTAATATTAGCGAGACCCTGAAACGAGTTCAGGGTGACAGAAAGGACGCATATAATTGTCATGCTGAACTTGTTTCAGCATCGCTTGGCTACGGATTATGGTCTTGTGGCGCAATATTTTATATGTAAATAAAAAAATCTTATAATTTTTTTCCCTTGACAATCAATGATTTATAGTATATTTTTATACCTATGCTGTAACTAAATCTATAATTATATGAACTAACCTTTTATACACAAAGAAAAAATGCAAGTTTTTATAACCGTTTTGTAAGGAGGCTATCATGAAATCAGGGATACTGGGAGGCTTATTGTTGTTTGTATTAATAGCGTACCTGACCCTCTTGCCCAATCTTTTACAGGCATCTGAACCGGAATTCTTAGTAACACAGGCATCTGAACCGGAATTCTTAGTAACAAAGATAAACATAACAGGCAATACAATTATCAGATCGAAAGACCTTGCTCCAATTGTAAAGAATTACGAGGGCAGATTCTTAACCCTTTCCGAATTGCAGAAAGCGGCCGCACTAATCACCGAAGAATATAAAAAACGGGGCTATATCCTTGCAAAGGCTTACGTACCCGAGCAAAAGCTTGTCAATTGTGAGGCTGAGATTGCCATTTTTGAGGGTAAGATAGGCGAGATAATTATTCAGGGTGACCACAAATACTATTCAACAAACTTTATCAAAAAGCATTTTGACCCAATCTTAAAAGAGCAGGCATTGAATCAGGATACCCTCGAAAGGGCTATCCTCATCCTTAATGAATACCCGAGACTCAATGTAAAGACAATGCTCCAGGCAGGCAAGGAGCCTGGTACAACAGACATTATCGTTAAGGCAGAAAACGCTTTACCTCTTCATTTCACATTGGACTACAACAATTTCGGCTCAAGATATGTAGGCAAAAGTAGATATGGTGCGACACTTGATGTAGGGAATCTCATAAGAGAAGGTTCACTCCTTTCACTTCGGGGTGTCACCGGAGATGACCCCGATGACATATTGTTTGGAAGGGCATCGTACTCTGTCCCTGTAAACAATATTGGCACAAGGGCTGGAATTTATTATGCAAATGGTGATTTTGATGTTGGGAGGGAATTTGCAATCCTTGACATGACGGGTAAAACCGAATCATATGGTTTTTACATTACCCATCCTTTTATAAAGAAGAGAAACATGAGTCTTACTGCTGAATTTGATTTCGATGTGAAAAATGCAAAGCAATATATATTCGGTTCAATAATATCAAGCAACGACAAGCTTCGTTCTATAAGAGGTGGTGTAAGCTTTGATTGCACTGATACCACGGGGAGGACAGCTACAGCCCTCTTCATAACACAGGGACTCGGCCATTTCCTTGGTGCAATGGAAAATAACTATGAATACGCAAGCCGCTATGGTGCGGACAATAGATTCACAAAGGTCAATCTTGATCTGATACGACTCCAGAAGGTCTTACCTTATATGTTTTTAATCCTGAAAGGTTCAGGACAGTGGGCATCAGATAGCCTTGTTGCAGCCGAGCAGTTTTCTATCGGCGGTGCTGACTCTGTAAGGGGTTATCCAGAGGCAGAATATTTAGGTGATCACGGCTACTCTGCAACTGCAGAGATGAGGATATCTCCAATTTCATCTAAAAAAGACCTTATGCAGATTGCACTTTTTATTGACACCGGTGGCATAGTCGTAAAGAATCCCGTACCGGGTCAGGAAAGTCATCATGCCCTGACAGGAGGTGGTGCAGGTCTTCGCTTTAAACTTCCTTATGACTTTGATATAAGGGCCGATGTCGGATTCCCCCTGTCGCCATCTAATTCATCTGAGAATAAGGATGCAATCCTTTATTTTCAGGCAGTTAAGAGGTTTTAGCAATGGATAGCATAATTATAGATAATAAGCAATCTCAGAATTTCATAAATGTAAATAAAGACAACAAGGAGGGGAAGATGTTGTCACGATGGAAGAATAAAACTATTTTCAAAGGCGCAGTGGTCAGTATTGCAGTATGCATATTAATGCTTATTCCTGCTCTATCCCATGCCCTGCCTCAGGGCGGGAATGTTGCAGGGGGTGGTGCGTCCATTTCAACCCCTGATCCCGCTACAATGAATATCACACAGACAACAAACAGGGCGATCATTAACTGGCAGGGCTTTAGCATTGATGTAAATGAGCTTGTAAAATTTATCCAGCCGGGCTCGTCTGCTGTTGCACTGAACAGGGTGGTAGGTGTTGACCCCTCCTCAATACTTGGCCAGCTTGTTGCAAATGGAAATATATTTCTTGTTAACCCTAATGGTATCGTTTTCGGCCCTAATTCTACGGTGGATGTAGCAGGGCTTCTGGCAACCACTTTGAATATCAGTGACACCGACTTCATGTCAGGCAATTATAGTTTCTTCCAGGATCAGGACAAAGCCCTCTCCTATATAATTAATAAAGGTAAGATCGTCATAAACGATAATGGTTTTGCAGTTCTTGTTGCGCCCCTTGTTTCTAACGAAGGCTTAATCATTGCAAACTTAGGACAGGTAAAGATCGGCGCTGCCGAGCAGTTCACCGTGAGTTTTGACGGTGAAGGGCTTATTAATTTCGTTATCTCGAATTCCTCCGGCCAGACCCCCGGAACTGTCTTAATCCCAACAAGCCAGATTACTGACATCATAAAAGAAGTTGTAAATACATCTCAGATTATCGAGGCAGGTCAGGTTGTTGAAGAAGACGGGGTCATTAAACTTGTCGGCGCAAGCGGTATAGCCATAAACACCGGCACTATTCAGGCAGATGGCGCAAGCGGCCAGAATGCCGGAAGCATAGAAATAAATTCAACACAGGCAACTATTGTTGCTACAGGAAGTTTGATTACTGCTAACGGTGTTGGTGAGAACTCCTCAGGCGGAGAGATAAAGATTCTCTCCGATATGGAAACAGGCTTTGCAGGTATCGGCCTCGGTGCAACCCTTGAGGCAAAGGGCGGTGACACCGGAGACGGCGGATTCATCGAACTTTCTGCAAATGAATTCCAGACATGGGGAGCAATTGATCTCTCAGCAGCAAACGGCACTGCAGGGACATTTCTGTTAGATCCGACGACTATTATCATCCGAGACAGTGCAATAAATACCCAGGATTATGACGATACAGGAAATACATTTCCGGCAATTCCGCCTGCTGGTACAGGTTTAATATTTGCAACAGCTAATAATGATGCAGATGCTGACTTAACCAACAACGAAATTGCATCGGGTTACCTTGCCTCGCTTGCTGGAACCATAGTCCTTCAATCTACAGGGAGTATAACCATTGATCAGATAACTGTGAATCCTCTGACATGGGGTGGTGCCACCAATCTTGTCCTTCAGGCGGATGGCGGTATTACTTTTTCAAATTTAGCAGGTGGCTTTACAATAAGTACCAATGGCGGCTATATCCATGTAGAATCCGACTCTCCTCATGCACCTGGTGGAGCTGATGGGGGAGGGACAGTTAACCTCGGCCGCGTAACATTACAGACGAATGGGGGAGATGTAACGTTAATCGGCGCCGCCTTCTCTTTTGCCAACGGAGTGATACAAGCGGGCTCCGGCGATGTCTATATTGCCCGTTCAATCTCTGGAAATCCCCTATCTCTCGGTACAGGCGGGAACATAACAAATGGTGAACTTAATGGTATCTTTACTACAGGGACTGTTACGATAGGTCAGGCAATAACTGCCGGCAGCAATGGACAGGGAACCGGTGCTGTTACCCTAACCGGCGGGATGATGACTGTTGATGGAGTGAACATAGCGCCCGCTAATTTTACAGACCTTGTACTGTATGGAACTTCTATCTCTGATGTAGCTCCAGCTACAGGGATAACAGTAAATAATTTAACATTAAACATAGCAGGCACTATAGGTGCAGGCGCATTAAATCCTCTTACTCTTGATCTGAACGGCGGTGTCCTGAACGCTGATACGTCAGCGGCTAATGGCGTAATTTCCATAGATTTGCTTGATGACACGCTTATTGGCCTGGTGCAATCCGGCAGCGGCAATATAACACTCAATGCCTTTAATGGTGTAGCTACTTATTACGACATTGACTCAAATTCATTTGACGGTGTTGCAGATATTAATACTACCGGTACTCTAAACTTGGTAGCACAGAATATAGGGAATTCTTCCAAATTAGAAGTTATAGCAGGTACCTTAAATGCTGATACCTCTGTGTCAAATGGTAACATATATATAAACCTCCTTGGCCTTAATACTAATCTCGGAGTGGTGGATGCAGGGACAGTTAGCGGAGTTGTGACGTTATCTTCTTCAGGTGCAATTTCGGATGACACTGATGCCGGCGCAACTGATATATTCGCACGTCAGTTAAATATCTTAGCATTGACAGGAATAGGCACTGTAGCCGACCCGATAGAAACGCAGGTGACTTTAATTGACGCCGCAAACGGTTTTTCTGGCGATATCGCTATCTCTAATACCGATGCTGGTACCGGAACCACTACTATTTTGCCCGCAGTCCCTTTTTCACTATGGAACGCTGACATTAACACTTTGGATGGTGGCGGAAGCATAGTCTTCAACAACACGGGTGGTAGACTAGTTATCGCTGGCTCAATACAAAATGATGATGCCGGCCCGATAACCATAACCAATACTGACCCGACCTTTACGGGAATAACAGTCAATGCCCCTGTCACAATAACTACAGGTTCGCCTCCTACAGGAAATGAAAATATATCCGTGACATCTTCTTCTCCCTTGGTTATAAATGCTCCTTTTTCAGCGCCTGGTAATATCAACTTAACCGCAACAGGCTCAGTTAATCCAGGTGATGACCTGACGCTGAACGCAAATGTAACTTCTACAGGTTCAGGTACAACTATTACCCTGAATGCTGGTGATGACATTAATCAGACCGCAGGTAGTGTGAGTATAACCGGAGTTGGAGGGGGAACAATAAAGGCAACGGCTGATACGGAAGCAGATACAGGAACAGATGGGGATACCGCTGCATTTACTCAGGCAGCCGGAACCTCCTTCGTTTCTGGTGGGGGACCAATAACCGTTTCTTCCTATGGCAATGTTGCTATTGAACTGCTCAATGCAGGCGCAGGTACCGTTAATGTTACTTCAACTAATGGAGCCATTGATGGAGTAACGTATGATGGCATAGCAGATATAGTTGGCTCGACCATTACCCTTATCTCGAATCAGGGCGGTCTTGGAACAGGTGGCATAGGAACTGGTGCCAACCCACTTGAGGTAACAGCAGCAACAGCCCTGAATGCAGACACCACTGCTGATAACAGCAACATATTAATAGACAGCATCGGCAACTTACCGGTAGGGCTGGTAGATGCCGGGACAGGCAATGTAACCCTTGACTCCACAGGGGATATCAATGGAGTAACATATGATGGTGTAGCAGACGTAAA
>JBGQLV010000011.1:0-46349 GCA_041500225.1 Thermodesulfovibrionia bacterium
AAAGAGAATTGAAGAATACACATATTAGGAATAAAAAGATAGCGGAGGCTGCGGAGAGGTATGGATACAGCCAGAAAGAAATTGCTGATTATCTAAAGATGCACTACTCCACGATAAGTAGGCTGATAAAAAACAAGACAATATCAAGAAACAAGACCTGACCCTATTTGACTGACATTTTTAGATTTTCAAAGTATATAATTAACAACCTACTTAAGTAAAATAATATGATGAAACAATCACAAGAAGAACAATACTCAGGCATTCCTGTATTTACACTTTCCGAATTGAACACAGCTATTAAAGCAACCTTAGAACTTGCCTTCCCTGAATCAGTGTGGGTGGTTGCCGAAATATCGGAGATTAGACACAATTCCAAAGGGCATTGTTATCTTGAACTTGTAGAAAGAGAAGAGGAAAAAACCATAGCCCAAATAAGAGCCAACATCTGGGCATATACTTTTAGGAATCTTGCATCGAAATTCGAGAAGGCTACAGGAGAAACCCTAAAACAGGGCATGGAGGTATTGCTCCAAGTGAATGTTACCTTCCATGAAGTCTACGGGCTTAGCCTGAACGTAAAAGATATAGATCCCACCTATTCACTTGGGGAAATGGCAAGGAAGAAAAGAGAGGTTATAGAGAGATTAACAAAAGAAGGCTTAATTAATCTGAATAAACAGATCCCTTTACCGTTAGTTCCCCAAAGAATTGCTGTTATATCCTCAGCAACGGCAGCAGGATACGGAGATTTCATTAACCACATTGATGATAACCCTTATGGATACAAAATATTTTATAAACTTTATCAGTCCTTAATGCAGGGACAAGAGGCTGAGACATCTATACTATTTTCTTTAAATCAAATAAGAGAGAAAAAGACCCGTTATGACGCTGTGGTTATCATCAGAGGAGGAGGTTTACAGATTGACCTGAGTTGTTTCGATACCTATAGTCTCGCTGTTGAAGTGGCAAAATTCCCTTTGCCTGTGATAACGGGAATCGGACACGAGAGGGATGATACAGTCGTGGACATGGTAGCACATACAAAACTTAAAACACCTACTGCTGTAGCCGAATTCCTTATATCGGGAATGAGTAGTTTTGAAGAGAGGCTTTTAGAGGCACAGAGCACATTAGTTAATCGGGCAAAAGAATTACTGAGGGAAGAAAACCACAGACTTCAGTATCTTATGCAACAGTTTCAACATATAGTCAAAGACAGATTTAATGGTGAGATGAGTAGGATAGAGACAGCTTTACACAGACTGATTCACAGAACTACCCAAATAATTGACGGGAATAATAACAAGCTGAAGCTCGATGTGAACAGGCTTGTTGGTGGGTTGAAAATAGTGTTCCAGGAGCATAAAAGCAAGATAAAGAATTTTGAGCAAGCCATAAGGCTTCTTGATCCAATTAATGTCCTACAAAGAGGATATAGCATTACCTACTTAAGGGAAAAAGCAATCAAGGATAGTAGTGAATTGCAGACAGGGGATATAATAAGAACTAAGGTTTACAAAGGAAGCGTTAACAGCAAAGTGGAGGCTATAGATGTCGAAGAATAAACTGACGTATACAGTAGCAATTACAGAGCTTGAAGCAATTGTTCAGGATATCGCATCGGGAGAAATAGATGTGGATGTTTTAACTGCTAAAGTTAAAAGGGCATCAGAACTGATAAAGTTTTGCAAGGACAGATTGAGAAATACGCAGAAGGAAGTTAAAAAAACTTTAGTAGATATAGAACCCGAAAGTAAACCTGAAGAAGAATAGTTTCCTGCTTAAAACGGTAGAGTTAAATGCGTAAAAAAGCAATCGTAGACATAGATAACGCCCTGTGGCACTTTTGTGATGCACTATATGAGGAACTGAGGAAGATAAATAAGAGATTCCCTACCCCCGACAGTTGGACACATTGGGATTTATGGGAAGGGTATTGTACAGAGGATGACTTTTATAATGCCGTCAATGCTGTTCATTTTAATCAGCATAGTGATAACCATTTACCCTATCCAGAAGCCAAAGATTTCCTTATTAACCTGAAAGAAAACGGTTATCACATCACCATAGCAAGCCATAGGTCACCCGATTACCGGAAACAAACCGAGAAATGGCTTGAGAAGCATGGTCTGGTGTATGATGAGCTGCACCTTTCTTTCCACAAGACCCAATTGTTTACTGAATCTACAGATGTTGTAGTTGATGATTCACCACTGGTTTTGGAGAGAGCAGTTGAGAAAGGAGTAATGGCTACGGGACTGCTGTTCCCCTAGAACAGGGAATATGCAGATAATGGATTTATGCTTTTTGATAATTTGAAAGAGATTTTGAGCCATATCCTTGATAAGTAAATAGCTGAACCTTATACTGGGGGGGCAATTGTTACTATTACCCTCATATCACTTATTGCTAAAATTCCATGTGGCTCACGTATATCTGAAATCAAAACATCACCAGTATTAGCGGGTAGTGTTAATCCATCTTTACCCAAGAATTCTCCCTCTCCTTCAAGAACTACAATGCTTAACTGTCCTTCAACATCGTGGGAATGAATTCCTAATTCCTGCCCACTTTTGAAATTGAAGTTTATTACCCTGAAATAGGGAGAATCGTGAATCAGAAACTTTTGCATACCTTTATCACTAAATCCACTTTCTTTTAACACTTCAATCCGTTTCATCATGGCTGTTTCTCCTCTATTTAAGATTGTTTTTTAAAAGTATATAAAACGGGGAAACAATTGACAATGAATAATGTTCTTATTGTCTGTCCTAATCATCAATATAACCTAACAGGAGATATAAGATAAAATAATACTTAAGAAAAGATATGAAATTGCCATGTTCACAGAAATCAAAGCACAGATGGTACTAAGAAAGCTATTGCGATAGCAATAAAAAATAATAAGCCACAGAAACGGATACATTGTTGAGGGAAAGGTTAACATACTAAAGCAAAAGTGCCTCCACCAAATGAGCAGAGGCACTCCCGATTCCAACCGACTATTTTACTGCATCCTTGAATGCCTTACCTGCTGAGAACTTAGGGACTTTCCGTGCAGCAATTTTTATCGTTGCCCCTGTCTGAGGATTTCTTCCTGTCCGTGCCTTTCTTTTGCTGATGGAGAAAGTCCCAAACCCAACAAGGGATACTTTGTTCCCCTTCTTCAATGTTTTCTTGACTCCATCAATCATGGAATCTAATGCCTTCCCTGCTGCTGCCTTTGAAATGTCTGAATCCTTTGCCATTTTCTCTACCAGTTCTGCCTTTGTCATTAATAAATCCCTCCTTTTAATTGTTATTTGAAGAGTATACATCATTTATAAAAAAAGGACAGTAATTATGTTAACCTTTAATAATGCTTCTTCAACTCAAACAGAACCATTTTGACAACGGCCTTAAGGGTTTCAAAGACCCCTTTCCCTGTAGGAGCAACTCCTTCGAACCATTGGACCTGGCGGGGATTCAGCAGCTTATCCATCTCCTCAACAGGTACGATATTAGGAAGGTCTCTCTTATTATACTGGATTATGAAAGGAAGTTTTTCAAGCTCATAGCCCTGTTCTGCAAGGTTTATCTTGAGGTCATCAAAGCTCTCCATATTAGACTCCATCCTTTCTATCTGGCTGTCAGCAACAAATACGACGCCGTCTACACCTTTTAGAATGAGTTTTCTGCTGGCGGCATAGAAGACCTGTCCTGGAACGGTATAAAGGTGAAATCTTATCCTGAAGCCTTTGATGTCACCCAGGGCTAAAGGTAAGAAGTCGAAGAAAAGCGTCCTTTCTGCTTCTGTTGCAAGAGATATGAGCTTTCCCCTCTGTTCAGGTTTTGTCCGCTTATAGATATACTGAAGGTTTGTAGTCTTTCCACAAAGACCTGGTCCGTAGTAAACAATCTTACAGTTTATCTCACGCGAGGAGTAATTTATAAAGGACACAGGGGGCGCACCTTACCTGAAGAGGCTGTCGATATCTTCATCGCTGATCTCGGCAAATGGAGATTCCTCGAACTTTCCTTCACCCTTTTCTTTTTCAACCTTCTGGTTGATTTCGTCAAATATCCTGACCAATGATTCTGATGCCTTTTTTACGCGCAGGCGGACAAGTCCCAGTGATGACCTTTGGTCGAATATGACAACAAGGATGATTCTCTGCCCGATGAGAGATATATGGATATTGTCTTTCTCTCCTTCATGAAAGAGGATTGTAAATTCTTTTTCTCCTAAGAGCCTTGCGATTCCACCTGTGGCTGCAATGTTACCTGCGGTGAGAGATGCCAGTGACGTAGTATCTATATCACGTGTTTCTCCAGCTGATGCTATCAGCTGACCGTTTTTATCGACAAGAAAGACTACCTTTGAATTTGACTGCTGATGCAGTTTCTGGAGCTCCGCATCGATCTTCCGGAACTCATCTTCATACATTACAAGATCAGAACCAATCATGGCATTAAAGCTATCATAATTAATTATTTATAATCAAGAGGCGAATAGGGATACCTCCTTTTGCAGCCTTTCCCATTCTTTGTCTACATCTTCCTGGAATTTTTTTATTACCCATTCATTTTCAGGTTTAAAGAGGTGTTTGAATCTCCCCTGTGTCTTAAGAAACTCTACGATGGGTTTTTTCTCCTTTGGCGTAAAGGTTATCTTTGTTACTCCATCCTCTATCTCATAAAGCGGCCAGTAGCATGTATCAACTGCAAGCCTGCTCAACATTATTGAGTCATCGGTCCTTGATCTCCATCCACGGTTACAAGGTGAGATTATATTCATAAACTTCGGGCCCTTTATCTCAAATGCTTTTTTTACTTTTTTCATGAGATCCATCCAGTGACTTGGAGATGCCTGTGCAGCATACGGGATATCATGTGCTGCCATAATCCTTGTGAGGTCTTTTCTCGGCTCAGTCTTTCCAGGGATAACGCTTCCCGCAGGCCTTGTTGTAGTATCAGCACCACGTGGCGTAGCGCTTGAACGTTGAATCCCTGTATTCATATATGCACCGTTGTCATAACAGATGTAAAGCATATCATGCCCACGCTCCATTGCACCAGAAAGGCTTTGCAGTCCTATATCGTAAGTGCCGCCGTCACCGCCGAATGCTACGAATTTTATTTCCTTGCTGATAACGCCCTGCTTTTTTAAAGACCTGTACATTGTTTCAACCCCTGAAATAGTTGCAGCAGCATTCTCAAAGGCACTGTGTATCCAGG
Organism: Thermodesulfovibrionia bacterium; assembly: GCA_041500225.1. GTDB lineage: Bacteria > Nitrospirota > Thermodesulfovibrionia > Thermodesulfovibrionales > SM23-35 > 0-14-3-00-41-53. The sequence continues at coordinate 5,224 of JBGQLV010000011.1, forward strand.
GAATTTTCCATGCGGTGTAATCAGAGATACAGGTCGAAACCTCAAGACATCCTGTTGCATTTGATGCTATGACGGGGTAGTCAGATGCTAAAAGAACCATCTTTACGACCGTAGGTGCGCCACAGCCGGCACACATCCTGTGACCTGATGATATCAGCACTTCCTTTTTTGAAATCTCTTTTAAGCTTAGTGGTCTTGCCATATTACCCCCTCACCCCGATGTATTCTTTAATGGTCTTTACTTTTTCTGTCTTTGCTATCTCAGTAAGTTCGTTGAGCACAAGCTCTGCATGCTCCGGCAGATAATCCCTTCCACCAAGTCCATATATCTTATTGATGAGTATCGGCTTTTTACTGTAAGTATAAAGGCTTGTTGAGATATCTATAAACAATGGTCCATAAGAACCTCCAAAGGCATCAGCCCTGTCAAGCACACAAACAGCTTTCAGATGTTTTAATGCTTCGCCTATCTCATTGTAAGGAAATGGCCTGTATAATCTTGGTTTTAATAGCCCTGCCTTTATTCCCCTGTTCCTGAATTCATCAATAACATCTTTTGATGTGCCTGCAGCAGAGTTCAGTATAACCAGTCCTATTTCAGCATCATCAAGTCTGTATGTTTCAAACAGCCCATATTTTCTACCTGAAATCTTTTCAAAATCCTTTGCTATATCCAAAACTACCCTAAAAACCTTTGACTCAACCTCGTCCTGTGCCTTTCTAAATTCCATATAATAATCAGGAAGGATTAAAGGGCCGTAGCTAACCGGATGTTCTATATCAAGAAGTGGGTTTAACTGTCTGAATTCACCAATGAAGTTTTTGACCTCGGCATCCTCCAGATATTCTATTCTCTCTATGGAATGGCTTATTATAAAGCCGTCCAGGCATACCATCACAGGAAGTCTTATATCCATGTGCTCTCCAATGAGGAATGACTGTATTGTATTATCATATGCCTCCTGTGCATTCTCAGACCATAACTGTATCCAGCCCGAGTCCCTTGCACCCATGGCATCGGAATGGTCACCGTGAATATTCAATGGCGCTGAAAGTGCCCTGTTTACAACAGGCATAACTATTGGCAGTCTCAACCCCGAGGCAATAAACAACATCTCCCACATAAGGGCAAGTCCCTGGGATGAGGTAGCAGTCATGACCCTTCCACCCGCTGCTGAGGCTCCGATACAGGCGCTCATTGCACTGTGCTCACTTTCAACAAGGATCATTTCTGTCTTAACCGTAGCGTTGGATACAAAGCTTGTAAACCTTTGCATGATGTCTGTCGCAGGAGTTATGGGGTATGCTGCACTGACATCCGGATTTGCCTGCATTAAGGCATTGGCAACTGCTTCATTCCCTGTTGCAGCGACAATCTTTGCCATTAATTTCCCTCCTCGACCATAACAATTGCCTTGTTGCCTTTCTTTCCAGGACATTCAAGTGCACATATTCCGCAGCCTTTGCAGTAATCATAATCAAATTCTTCCCTTTTACCATCCTTTACCTTAATCGCCATATCAGGACAATAGAGCCAGCAAAAGAGACACTGTATGCAATTTTCTTCCTTCCATACAGGCCTGAATGATCTCCATGAGCCTGTCTTAAACTCTACTGCATTTCCTGCCTCAAGTATCACAGCCCCCGGCGTAAGCTCTCTCCATCCTTTTAGTTTCATCCTTCCCTTACCTCCTCGTATCCGCGCCTTGTTGCTTCAATATTGCCATCTATTATCTTTTGAGAAAACTTCTTGCCAAAGCTTTTTCCGACTTCCTCAAGGAGATGCTCAAGGGGTACAAGGCCGGCCACCTTACATACAGCACCAAGCATAGAAGCATTTGGTAAGCCCCTTCCGATACACTCCATAGCTATCTTTGTTGCATCTATTGTGAAAACCTTTTGTTCTGGTTCTGCATTGAGCCTTGCCCTTATTTCCTTTGGGTCTTTTGAGCTGTTGACAACAAATATTGCATCCTTTGTGGCCCCCTCCGTAACATTAATGCTATCAATTAGTGTAGCATCAACAACACTGACAATCTGTGGCCGAAGTACGGGGCAGTGCATACGGAGTTCCTTAGAACTTACCCGGTTATACGCTCTCAACGGCGCTCCAGCCCTTTCAGGACCATATTCAGGGAATGCCTGTACGTATCTCCCTCCGCTCAAACAAGCATCTGCGAGCACCTTGGCAGCAGTGACTGTTCCTTGACCTCCCCTTCCATGCCATCTTATTTCCACTGTGTCAGCCATTTTTATCCCTCCACAAGAATTTAACTACTGATTTTAGTCAATTATTAGTCTATTTTTCAAGCTCCCATGATTTGACAGTTAACCCGGAAAATGCAATTCATTCAATTTGAAGTAGGCATATATGCAGGAAAAGCTTTACCAGCAGCTCCTTTGTAATACATTTGATATTCAGGCAAACTCATATTTTTATTTATCACAAATTGATAACCATGAATATCCAAATTCTGCTTTGTAAAGGTTTCCCTGCATATATGCCTACCATAATTTATAGACAAATGCATTTTTCGGGTTAACATTATAGATTGTGGCTTAAGCTTTTTCTCTTTGAATTTTAACAAGCAGAAACGCTCTGCGAGTCATAGACCTTGTGTACCGGCAAAAAATTAACGCCCCTATATATATTTGACTAAATTGGATAACTGATTTATAGTTTATAAAAATATGGTACAGAGTATGACAGGTTTTGGCAGTGTAGAAAATAATGGCTTCAGGGTTGAAATCCGCTCCCTGAATCACAGATTTATGGACATAGCAATAAAGATGCCCCCCTACATGGGTCAATATGAAATACCTTTGAGGAATATCCTTAAAACAAAGTTTCAAAGAGGGAGGTTTGATGTTTCTGTCTCGACAAACAATCATAAGGCAACACAACTAAAAATAAATAAGGAACGGGCAAGGAATATATATACCGCCTTACAGGATTTACAAAAAGAACTCTCTATACATGGAAAGATAAACATAGATACACTTGTACAATACAGTGAACTCCTTATCGAAGAAGACCCGAAATACGACATTGATGCACTTTACGCTGTTTTTAATGAAGCCTTAATAAATCTTGAGGACATGAGGATTAAGGAAGGAAAACTGCTTTCAGCGGAGTTACGCGAGAGAGTAGAATCTTTGACTACGATGAACAATAAAATAAAATTGCTTGCGCCCGATGAGGTTATAAGGTGGAGAGAAAAAATTACAGAAAAACTGAGGCTGATACTCGAAGCCGAAGGTATAGATAATGCCAGGATTATGCAAGAGGCTGCAATAATGGCCGAGAAACTTGACATATCGGAAGAACTAAGCAGGATAGAAAACCATTTAAAACAGTTTGTGGAAATTCTAAGAAATGGTAATATTATAGGAAGAAAACTCGATTTTCTTCTTCAAGAGATAAGCAGAGAGGTAAATACTTTAGCCAATAAATCGAGTGACTATGCTATATCTAATCTTACAGTAGAGATGAAAACCGAGATTGAAAAGATGAGAGAACAGGCACAGAACATTCAATGAAACAAAAATATCCCTTAGCAATACAAAGAACGATAAAAATAATCCCCTCTAACCCCCCTTTAGTAAAGGGGGGATTATTAGATGAAAGGAATAAATATGAAAAAAGGCAATCTCAGTCCGGTACTCGTTAATATAGGGTTTGGAAATGTTGTGACTGCCTCTAAGGTTGTTGCAATTGTGACCCCGGGTTCTGCACCTATGAAGAGGCTTCGTGAGGAGGCAAAGAAGGGTGGCAGATTAATTGATGCAACAGAAGGAAGACGCACCCGCTCGATAATAGTGACCGACAGCAACCATATTATATTATCAGCAATTCAGGCAGAGACAATTACACAGAGATTCTTAGAAGGTAAGGAAGCCCTTGCAGGAGAAGAAGAGTAGGGGCAGCTTATTTATAGTATCTGCACCTTCAGGGGCCGGCAAAACAACATTGTGCAGGAAACTTGTTTCGGCACTGCCTGATCTGAAGTTTTCAGTATCATATACAACAAGACACCCGCGGCCTGAAGAAGTTAATAACAGGGATTATACTTTTATCAGCAGGGATGAGTTTAACTCAATGGTTGATAAAAAAGAATTCATAGAGTGGGCAGAGATACACGGAGAGCTTTATGGTACGTCAAAGAAGAGGCTTGAAGAGATTATGGATTCAGGCATTGATGTAATTCTGGATATCGATGTACAGGGAGCAATGCAGATAAAGGAAAAATATAGAGAAGGTACATATATCTTTATACTACCACCCTCTATCGAGGTACTGAAGAAACGACTCGAAAAGCGAATGATGAATTCAAAAGAGGAGATTGAAAAAAGGCTTGAGAAGGCGATTTTTGAAATAAAAAGCTACCACAAATATGATTATGTTATAATTAACAATATCCTTGAGGATGCACTCAAGGATTTAGAGGCGATAATGATCTCACACAGGGTCAGAAGTAAGATGATCAACCATCTCTGGATTAAAGAGAGGTTTTTAAAATAGGTCCGCCTGAGGCGGAAGGAGGTAAGTATGGATATTATTTCTCTACCGATTGAATATGACCATAATAAGATTGATGGAAAATTCAGGATAATAGCAATAGCAGTTCAGAGGGCAAAAGAACTCGCTGCAGGCGCTAATCCTAAGGTTAAGACAAAGGCAAGAAAAGTTAGTACGATATCCATTGAGGAGACGATAAGTAATACCATCGAATTCCTGACAGGTGAAAACGCAAAGAAGGCAAAGGAAGAAGCTAAGAAATTTGACTACAGAAAACTCCTCGAGGAGAAAAAGAAGGAAATCAGCGGTGAGGATCTTACAGAGTTTGAGAAGGATCTAAAAGTCTACCTCCACGAAAAAGAAGCGATGGACAAGAAGGCTCTGGAGGGTCTATTCAGTGAAAAACGAGAGGAAGGTGCTAAGGAATAAATCTATACTCCTTGGCGTCACAGGTGGAGTTGCGGCATACAAGGCTGTTGATTTAATACGAAGACTCAGAGAAGAAGGTTCATCGGTTACTGTTATTATGACCGAGGCCGCCAAGAATTTTATAACACCACTGTCTCTCGAAGTTGCCTCTCAAGACAGGGTCTATTCGGACCTGTTCAGTGATCCCATGGCGCACATAACGTTGCCTTTCAATACGGATGTCATGGTTATAGCCCCGGCAACAGCAAATATAATAGGTAAGTTTGCAAGGGGCATTGCTGACGATCTTCTTAGCACAAGTCTACTTTCATTCAGGGGTAAGGTAATTATTGCCCCTGCAATGAACTGGAGGATGTATGAGAATCCGGTTTTTCAGGAAAATCTGAGATATCTTTTATCACGTGGAGTTATCCAGGTAGGGCCTGAAAAAGGAGGTCTGGCATGCGGAGAAGAGGGATTGGGAAGGATGTCAGACGTTTCTGAGATTATCGAGTCGATAAAATCTTCACTCACAAAAAAGGATCTTTTGAAAGAAAAGGTTATTGTAACGGCAGGACCTACAAGAGAGTATCTTGACCCTGTCAGGTTTATGTCGAATAGGTCATCAGGCAGAATGGGGTATGCAATTGCAAGTGCCGCGTTAAGGAGAGGTGCTGAAGTAACGTTAATAAGTGGCCATTCATCATTAAATTTACCTAAAGGGGTTAATTTTATTCCTGTAGAGACCGCAGCGGATATGTTTGAGGCTGTAAATAAAGAGCTGAATTTATCAACCGTACTGATAATGTCTGCTGCTGTTTCTGATTTTATGCCTTCAAAAAAGTTTAAAAATAAGATTGAAAAATCCGGAGAACTGCTTTTGAAGCTAAACAAAACCCCTGACATCCTTTCAGAGGTTGGGAAAAAGAAAAACAGGCCATTTATCATTGGGTTTGCAGCAGAGGCAGGTAGAGGTGTTGAACGGGCGGAAAAGAAATTAAAAGAAAAGAATATGGATATGATTATATTCAATGATGTTACAGAAGTCGGTTCAGGATTTGATGTTGATACAAACAAGGTTGTAATTATTGATAAAGAAAAGAAAATAAAGCTTCCTCTTATGAGCAAAAACTCCGTTGCAGATGCAATATTGGACAGATTGGTTGAAATCAGGACTTGACTTTTTTCCTTATTTTGTTGAAAATTTGGACATATTATGGCACTTGAAGAAATCGAAAGATTAAAAGAAAAGGTAGATAACGACCCGAATTCAAAGCTCTTTATCCCTCTTGCTGAAGAATATAAGAAGGCGGGGATGTTCGACGAGGCCATTGATGTCCTTATTAAAGGACTTGAAAAACAGCCTGGATACATGAGTGCACGCGTTTCCCTGGGTAAGATACTCTTTGAGAGAGGTATGCTTCAAGAAGCAAAGGCTGAATTTGAAAAGGTTATTGGTGCAATACCTGACAATTTATATGCCCATAAAAGGCTAGCCGAGATTTATAGAGACCTTGGTGAAAGAGATAGGGCAGTGAAAGAATTTAAAACTGTATTAAAACTGAACCCTATGGATGAATGGGCAGCAACGAACCTTTCAGATATGGAAGGGGGATCTAAACCTCATCCCAAGGTACAAGAAACAGCTAAGGACAAAGAAACATTCCATTTTAAACCTGAAGCTGCAACAGAAATAGAGGGGGAAGAGTCTCCCCCACCTCAGCGGGTCTCCGATGATATTTCTGTCAGTGAAGAAGTTATAGAAATTGTTGAGGAACCCATATCCGAAACAATTAAACAAGTAGAAGAGGCGCAAACAGAAACCGTTGTAGAGGCAGAGGAAATACCTGAGGGAATACCTATCGAAGAGACGTTGTCATTTGAAGATATATTTAAAGAATCAGAGATTGCTGTTGAATCGGAGATCCGCCGTGGCGGAGAGAAAGAAGAGATCATAAGAAAAGAGGAGGTATCTGAACAGCTCTCATTAAGTATAGGTGATGCTGACCCATATATTATACAGGATAAATTTATGGAGGCTATGAATATATATAGAAGGATTCTCTCGATTGAACCCGGCAACATGCATGTGATGCAGCGTATCGAAGAGTTAAGGGCGCTTCTAAAACTTCTCGGGAAGGACAAGGAGGAATTAATAGCAAAACTGGATAGTTTACTCGCTGGTATTAGAAAGAGGCGTGATGAATTTCTCGGAAGTACTTAAAGAGACTGTCGAGAAGGTAGATGGCGCTGTTTCTGCAATGATAATTGGTACAGACGGTATGTCTGTTCAAGAATATGCCCCGGAAAAACTCGTAGACCTTACAGGACTTAGTGCCGAAGCATCAGCAATGATTAAAGATATAAGTCTGGCAGCAGATAATCTTGGACTTGGTGAGGCTAAGGAATTTTCGATAATATCAGACAGGTGCGGGATTATCATGAGGAAAATAAATTCCGATTATTACCTTACTCTTGTAATAAGGCCTGAAGGAAATTACGGCAAAGGGCGATATATCCTCAAGACCGCCGTCCCTAAATTAGAAGGGGAATTCTAATGCCTTAAGATGAATGAATAGCGTTTTTTTGGGTTAAAGAAGCAGCTTTATCCTTTACCTACGGCCATATCTTCGAGTATCTTCAGCTTTGATGTTTCGCCTACTGCTATTAATGTATCTCCTGCCGTTATGGCACTGCGGAATGTAGGATTGAATTTCATTTCGCCGTTTAGTTGTTTGATAGCTACAATTATGACCCCAAGCTCTCTTCCCATACCGCACTCATCCAGCGTGAGCCCTGCAAGTTTGGAACCTTCCTGAATGGTTATTTCCTCAAGCTGTAAATCAATATTGCCACTCTTAGTGGCAAATTCTATAAAATCTACAACAGCAGGTTTTAATACTGAATGTGCCATTCTGAGTCCACCGATATGGTATGGCGACACAACCCTGTCAGCACCTGCTCGTAAAAGTTTTTTCTCCGAACCCTCTTCACCTGCCCTTGCAACTATTAAAAGGTTGGGATTTAATCCCCTGGCGCTCAAAACTACAAAAAGATTTTCTGCATCAGTAGGCAGTACTGATATCAGACATTTTGCTTTTTCTATCCCAACTTTTTTTAATGTTTCATCTTTTGCAGCATCTCCTTCAAGGATAAGAACATCTTCTGTTTCCCTGAGAATATCAGGGTTCTTTTCAATAACAACAAAATTTAAATTCTCATGCTTTAATTCCCTGGCTATTATCTTTCCCATCCTGCCATGCCCGCAAATAATATAATGGTCTTTTAATTCTTTTAATTTTTTTTCCAATCTCTTCCTCCCGAATATTTCTTGTAATTCACCCTCTAAAACAAGTTTTGCACCTGTACCAAGTGCATATAATACGGTCCCTACGCCACCTATAATAAGAATAATCGTAAATAACTTGCCGCTAAACGACAGGTCATGTATCTCCTTAAAGCCAACAGTAGTTATAGTTATTATGGTCATATAGACGGAATCCAAAAAACTCCATCTCTCTATGCTCATATATCCGGCAGTGCCGAATGATATGATAAGGACTATTAGCGCAGCAGAAAGTATGAGCCGTCTCCTGAGTTTTTCCACTAATATTCAAGCTCCATATCTACTTTTTATCATTCTTTTATATTATCTAATACCTCTATGAATTTAGTCACCAAATCAGGGGCAAACTTGGTTCCAGATCTCCTTCTTAGTTCTGCCACGGCTTCCTCGTGGGATATTGCCTTATGATAAGGGCGATCGCTGGTCATGGCTTCATAGGTTTCGGCAATAGCAAAGATGCGGCATTCCAGCGGAATCTCTTCACCTTTAATGCCGAGCGGGTAGCCCTTACCATTCCACCATTCGTGGTGTTTAAGTATCAGATTAGCAATAGGGATAAGGTCAGGGGTGCACAGGGCAATGCGGTGGCCGATCTCGCAGTGCCGTTGCATCTCAATGATTTCCTCAGATGTCAAGGGACCTGTCTTAAAGAGGATGTGGTCGGATATGCCTACTTTGCCGATATCATGAAATTCAGCAAGGAGGCGGAGGTCTGTTATCTTTTGCTCTTGTAATCCTATTGACATAGCTAAGTCAGTTGATAGTTTCTGTAAACGGCTTATATGTCCTTTTGCTGTGAAGTCCCTCGTTTCCAGTGCTTTCATCAGGGTCTGAACAATGGTACTGCGGGCGCTTAGACTATTTTGTAATTTTTCCCTGTACATGTTATTGTCAGCTTCTTTAAAGAGATTAGTCATAATTATAGATGAGCCGGTGCCAATGGCAGAACCTATGGATATACTCAATGGGAGCGGAGGATTTGACGAGTTGTGCCTTTCTACGGCGTCTTGAATCCGAAGTCTGGCTATTTCTATAGCATTGTGATCACTGTTCGGCAGCAACACAGCGAATTCATCGCCTCCAACCCTGGCTGCCACGTCGCCCTCACGGAAGGATTCCTTTAGTATATTTGCTGTTGCCAGAAGCAGATTATCTCCTGTGTAATGACCCAGGGCATCGTTGACAAGTTTAAGCCCATCCACATCGCACATGATTATACCTGCTGAATCGTAGCGTCCGCTTTCAATACGGTGCATCTCCTCCTCAAAATATGCACGATTATACAATCCTGTAAGAGGGTCGTGCAGACTTATGTATCTTAGTTGATCCTCTACCTTTTTGAGTTCGGTAACATCTCTGATGATACCCTGGTACCCAAGAATGGTTCCGTTTATATCTTTCCACAAAGTCGAGGTGAGCAGGCAGTCCATCTCTGTGCCATCCTTTTTCCTGAACTTCACCGCATAGTTTTTTACAGATCCATTTTGTTCTATCTCCTTCTGAAACCTTGTGCGCTCATCAGCATTAACATATATCTGCATTGCATTCAGCCCTATCATCTCTTCTCTGATATAGCCAAATAGATTCAATAGTGATTGATTAACTTCAACGAATATGCCTTCCCTGGTGGTAATATAGATAGCGTCTCTTGAATCCTCGAAAATAGTGCGATATCTCTCCTCGCTCTCCCGGAGTGCCTCCTCACTCGTCTTGCGTTCTGTGATGTCCCTGAAAATTCCAGCCATATATGTTTTTTCAGCCAATTTTAACCAGAAAGAACTAATGTCTACGTAAAATACCCTTCCGTCCTTTCTTTTCACTGGAATATTCTCTGCCAGCGGTATTTTTTCTCTTGCAAGTTTTTCAAACTGTTCTAGGACATATGGTAAATCCTCCTCGGGATGGATATCCATGACGGTCAAGTTCTTGATTTCCTCATGACTATAGTTCAGCATCTGGCAAATCATTTTGTTTCCTAAATAGAACTTTTTGGTTTCAACGTCTACAACAAGTACACCGTCAGATGCATTTTCAAAAATATTCCTGAATTTTTGTTCAGATTCTTTTAGTGCCTTTTCTGCCTGTTTGCGAACTAACGCATTTACAAAAATTTCTCCTATGATTTTGATAAGCATAATATTGTCTTCAGGCCATATTTTTTCTTTTCGTACCGAATCGAATCCGAGAAATCCAATAATAGATTTACGATAAATCATGGGGATGTTGATAAGAGATTGAATTTTTGATAGATGAAATTCTTCTTTTTCAGCGCTTGCTTCTGGTGGAAGGTCGGCAACTCTGGGAATGTGTATAGTTTCGCCTTTCTTTATTCTCTCTGCAAACCAGGGGAAGTCCCCAACTGACAGCCCTTTGAGTCGTTGGATTTGAGGTTTAATCCCTTTGGCGCACCATTCATGTGTATTGTCCATTTTCGTCTCATCACTGGAAAACAAGAAGACATAACTGCGGTCAACATCAACGAATTCTCCTACCGTTTCCAATGCAAGGCTTATCCATTTGTCGAGATCTTTTGGTGCAATGTTAATAAAGTTTGTTGATAAAATAGTGATAAGCTTTTCGAATTCAATTCTGTCCCGTAATGCTTCCTCTATTCGCTTACGCTCGGTAATGTCCATAATCATTCCTGATAAGATGTCATCATAAAAGGTTGCACTTAGAAGAACATTTTTGGTTTTACCTGTTTTTGTAAGTAGTTCTACGTCGAAATTATTAACCTCACCTTTTTCCTTAAGATTTTTAATTAAGACCTCTCTATCCTTCGGGTTTTTGTATCTTAATAGAGCACTTTCAGCCATCATTTCTTCAGACGACTCAAATTCCAGCATCCTCCATAAAGCTTCATTTACATAAAGAATATCGCCCTTGAGATTAGTTTTATATATTCCTACAAGAGCATTATCCACAAGGTCCCGGTATTTTTTCTCCGATTCTTGTAATGCCTCCTCTACCTGCTTACGTTCGGTAATGTCAAAAGCTGTCCCTAAAGCGGCTGGCTTACCCTCAAACTCAACAATGCCTGCAGTGGTAGTAACCCATCGCGTCTTGCCACTTTTCGTAATAATCTTAAATTCGTTTACCGGATTAATCTTTTCCCCGCGCAGGCGCGCGGACTCTATTTCTTTAACCAATTCTCGAAACTCAGGATGAATGAAATCCCCAAAATTCTTTTTCAGTAGTTCTTCTTTTGAGTAACCAGTTAATGCTTCTGTCGTAGGATTGACATAGCAAAACTTTTCTCCTTGGAATATAACTATTGCAGCAGCATTAGTTTCAGCAAGAATGCGAAACTTTTCTTCGCTCTCACGCAGTGCCCCTTCTGCTCTCTTACGCTCAGTGATGTCTCTTGCGATACCCTGAATCGCATAAGGGTTACCCTGTTTGTAAATGACAGATCCTTCAGCTTCAACCCAGACACAACCCCCATCCTTTTTTCTCAATTTGTGTTCGATAGGTCTTTTTTGAGAACCTGTCTGTAAAAGCTCTTCCATATTTTTAAAGGCAATGGGTAACTGGTCTTCATCGAATAATGTGGAGAAATTAACGGAAGGGATATCCTCTTTCTTATATCCTAACAAATTCAAAGCAGCGTCGTTGGCATCTATGAAACGGCCTTCAAAATCGTGTACATATACACAGTAAATGCTACGATCAAAAAGTGCCTTATATCTTTCCTTGTTTTCCCTAAGTACCTCCTCTGCTTGGTTACGTTGTTTTTCTAATGTTTCCAGTTCAGCAATTTGTTGACGCAATTCTGCTAATTCATTTAAAAGTTGAGTTTTTGTCTTTTTTTTGTCGCTCATATTGTGTCTTCTAAATCAGACAGTAATTTCATGTATTTATAAAGTATAAAAGATAGCGTGAAATATTTTGGGAAATTCTTATTTTGTGTTGAGGTAATTATTCTAAGCCCATTTTTAAAAAAGTTCAGTTAAATATACAAAAATCCACGCATTTCAAAGAGGCATTTTGTGCATTCTACTGCTGAATTGACTTTTAAGTCAAGAAGAAGTTCTTTTTTAAAGTATATATTTAAAAATACTGAATTAGTTAAGTCTTATGGACATCTTAATCGTGTTTTATGTTAAAATTATGTAATTTTTTATAAGGAGTAATAAGGGCTTATGAAGATTTCGGGTGCAGAGATATTAATTGAGTCTCTGAAGAGAGAAGGTGTGAAACACATTTTCGGCTATCCAGGTGGTGTTGTCCTTAATATATTTGACCGCCTTTATGACAATAAGGACATCCAGCTAATCCTCACAAGACACGAGCAGGGAGCAGTTCATGCAGCAGATGGCTATGCAAGGTCAACAGGGAAGCCAGGGGTTGCTCTTGTAACCTCAGGCCCGGGGGCTACAAATACAGTAACAGGGATTGCCAATGCCTCAATGGATTCCATTCCGCTTGTTGTATTCTCCGGGCAGGTGCCAACTATGCTCATAGGCAATGATGCATTTCAGGAGGCTGACATAGTCGGTATTTCAAGGCCATGCACAAAATATAATTATCTTGCAAAGGATGTAAAGGATTTATCAAGAATTGTAAGAGAGGCATTTTATATCGCAATGTCAGGCCGTCCCGGCCCTGTGCTTATAGACCTTCCAAAGGATGTAACGGTATCAAAGACAGAGTTCACATGGCCGGAAATAAAGATCAGGAGCTATAACCCAACTTATGAAGGCAATAAGTGGATGATAACTCAGGCAGCACATTTAATTGCAAAGTCAAAAAAAGTGGTTATCCTTGCCGGCGGCGGTGTAATACTCTCCGGAGGTTCTAAAGAATTAAAAGAGCTTGCCGAATATACTGATATCCCCGTAACAATGACCTTGATGGGACTTGGATCTTTTCCTGGAACCCATGAACTTTCACTCGGTATGCCCGGAATGCATGGCACTTATTACGCAAATAAGGCGATACAGGAGTCTGACCTGCTGATTGCAATAGGTATGCGATTTGATGACAGGGTAACAGGTAAGATTGATGCCTTTGCACCTCATGCAAAGATAATCCATATAGATATTGACCCAACTTCAATAAGGAAGAATGTACGTGTAGATATTCCGATAGTGGGCGATGTAAAGAGGGTTCTTACAGTCTTAAACAAGGTTTTAAAAGAAGAGGTAAAAGAACAATGGGCCGAGGTTCGCAAGACATGGCTGAAACAGATGGATGCATGGAAGAAGGAACGACCAATGACATATACTTACAGCGACGAGGTTATAAAACCGCAATTTGTCGTTGAAAAGATTCACGAACTTACAAAAGGAGACGCAATCATCGCAACTGAGGTCGGCCAGAACCAGATGTGGACAGCCCAGTTCTATAAATTTGATAAACCGAGAACCCTGCTGACATCAGGAGGTCTCGGAACAATGGGTTATGGTTTCCCTGCTGCAATCGGTGCACAGCTTGCACATCCGAATAAGCTTGTGATTGATATAGCAGGCGATGGAAGCATACAAATGAATATTCAGGAGCTTGCAACCGCAGTAATCAATAAACTGCCTGTTAAGGTAGCGATACTTAATAACAGATACCTTGGCATGGTGAGACAATGGCAGGAACTATTTTTCAGTGAAAGATACTCTCATACAAAGCTTGATGAGAGTGTCCCTGATTTTGTTAAGATTGCAGAAGCATATGGCGCAGTTGGGCTAAGGGCAACAAAACCTGGTGAGGTCGAGCCTGTATTAAAAGAGGCGTTCAAGACAAAAAGGACAGTTTTTATGGACTTTGTCGTCGACTGGAAGGAAAAGGTTTTTCCAATGGTGCCTCCTGGTGCGCCAATAGACCAGATGTTATTTGAAGAGCCGGAAGAAAAGGCTGAAAAGAAGCTGAAGGCGGTGAAGTAAATGCGGCATACTATTTCGCTTTTAGTTGAAAATAAATTTGGCGTTCTTTCGAGGATTTCAGGTCTTTTCAGCGGAAGAGGGTATAACATTGAGAGCCTTTCTGTCGGGGAAACGATAGACCCGCAGATATCAATCATGACCATCGTTACGAGTGGTGATGATCAGATAATAGAGCAGATAACAAAGCAGCTTAACAAGCTCATAGATGTTATAAAGGTTGTAGACATGACTGAGCTTGACCATGTTGAGAGGGAGATGGTGCTGATAAAGGTTGCGCCCAAAAAGGAATCTAAGGCAGAAGTTCTGAGGCTTGCGGAGATTTTCAGGGGGAGGGTTGTGGATTCGAGCCAGACGACTTATACAATAGAGGTTACAGGTGAGGAAAAGAAGATAGAGGCGATTATCGAACTCCTCAAACCGATGGGGATAAAAGAATTTGTAAGAACCGGGAAGATTGCTATCGCCAGAGAAGGCGTTAAAAAGGCATAAAGAATCGATATCCTTTGATAAATTCTCTGAATGTTTTTATAACCAATGTTGAAGGTTCGCTCTCTAAGCTTACAAGGTAAAACTTCCTCTTCAGTTTCTTATCTGATATATGTAACAGTTTAATCGAACCGTCTTTCATCGCCTTAAAGACAGACCATTTTGAAACAAAGGAAATACCGATTCCTGACTGTACCATCTGAACAATAAGTTCTGGATTACCGAGGGTCATTGATATCTTTATATCTTTTGTGGTGATATTTGTTGTCTGGAAGAAATCATCTATGAACTCCCTCGTGCCGGAACCAACTTCAGGCATGATGAACGGCTGGGATGTCAAATCATGAGGCTTCAGAGACTTTTTCTTTGTTAACGGATTGTCTTCGGATGCGATGATGACTATTTCATCCTCTGCAACTTCATGCGAAAAAATGGAAGAGTTTTTAATGTTCCCTTCTACTATTCCTAATTCTATTCTACCTTCGTACAGATGGCTGATTATTTTTTCTGTACTCGAGACAGTTAGGTCTATCTGAACATCAGGGTAATTCTTAGAAAAACTGTAAAAGACCTGTGGAAGAAGGTATGAAGCTACGGTAGTGCTTGCTCCAATATAAAGAGGGCCTTTAACTGTGTTAATTAGGGTATAGATGGAATTTTCCATTATTCTGTACTGATCAAGAATTCTTTTCGCATGGTCATAAAAAAGCCTGCCGGCAGGTGTTGGGGTGACGGTTTTCCCTGATCTGTTGAGCAGCTTCACTCCCTTTTCATCTTCGAGGTTTTTTATGAGGTGGCTCATGGCAGATTGTGTTATAAAAGCCGCCTCTGCTGCTCTTGAGAAGCTTTTCATTTCAACGACAAGACAAAATGCCCTGAGCCTGTGATCTTCCATTTATCAATGACTCCTAATAGTAAGGTTTCTTGAGTTGCTTCAACTCATTGTAAGGTGGTCAGAAAAGCTTGTCAATGTTTAAACTCTTATGAATTGAATTCATAAGAGCAATGATTAAAATGAATTTGACCATTATAAAATGCAGCAATTATTATTTAGGGTAATAAATTTCCAGGGAGGCGATACAATGCCAAAGGAGAAAACAAAACTTGTGATAGCATCTACAACAAGCACACAGAATTCGGGCCTTTTTGACATTCTCATCCCTGCTTATGAGAAATCGACGAAATATGGCGTCAAAGTTGAGATTATCGCTGTGGGTACAGGCAAAGCTATCAGGATTGCAAAGAAAGGCGAAGCGGATATGCTGTTTGTGCATGATCCGTTCCGTGAGGAAAAGTTTGTAGCTGAAGGATATGGAGTTAACAGAAGGGCGGTTATGCATAACGACTTTGTGATAGTTGGCCCGGCTAAAGACCCTGCGCGTATAAGCAAATTAAAGACAGCCATAGAGACATTTGAGGAAATCGCAGACAAGGGCTCTCCTTTTGTATCGAGAGGCGATGACTCCGGTACAAACATCAAGGAACTGGATATCTGGGATGATGCAGGTATCAACCCAAAGGGGAAAGGCTGGTATTTTGAGGCAGGCGCAAACATGGGCGATACTCTGATTATGTCAAACCAGAAGAGAGCATATACGCTGACTGATATCGGGACATTCCTCAACTATGAAAAGAAGATGGATATTAAAATCCTCTTTAAGGGTGATCCTGTATTGCGAAATAACTATAGTACAATTGCTGTGAATCCGGATAAATTCCCTGTAGTGAAGTATAGAGAGGCTATGGATTTTATTGCCTTTGTTACATCGCCGGAAGGACAGCGTTTAATCGCAAATTATAAAAAACACGGAATCAATCTTTTCTATCCGGACGCAGTCCCGTCTGTGATGGATAACAAAAAATAGTATAGGCTTTCTGGAGGGAGAATATGAAAACAAGGATTAACAATACAGCTTTCGCAGGGACGGCGTCTGGATTCCCGCTGGAGTTTACCCTCATGAAAATGGGGGCGGGAATGACAATACCGTACCAGAATTGGTTCTGCGAAAGTTGTAATTAGAAAATTAGAATCAAGAGGAGGTTATGAAATGAGATTATTAAGAATATTCTTTACGCTGGCCTTGGTCTTATTGGTTTTTAATGTGCTGACTGCTTCGGCTGAAAGCGAAATAATCTGCGCATCTACCACAAGCACGGAGAATTCAGGATTGTTCGGGTATATTTTACCGATGTTTGAGAAGAAGACAGGAATAAAGGTAAAAGTTGTTGCCCGTGGGACCGGTGCTGCTATTGAAATAGGTAAAAGGGGTGATGCGGATGTAGTGTTTGTTCATGCGAAGGAATTGGAATTAAAGGCTGTTGAAGATGGATATTTTGTAAATCGCCATGATGTTATGTATAACGATTTTGTTATTATCGGCCCTTCAGATGATCCTGTAAAGATAAAAGGGATTAAATCAGTATCTGATGCATTCCATAAAATTTCAGAAAGCAGACAGCTTTTCGTATCGAGAGGAGATAATTCCGGCACACACACAAAGGAATTATCCATATGGAAAAAGGTCGGTATAGATCCAAAAGGGCAGAAATGGTATATGGAAGTCGGCCAGGGGATGGAAAAGACGCAGAGGATTGCCAATGAGAAGCGAGCCTATACCCTCACGGACAGGGGGACATGGCTTGCAACAAAAGATAAGGACAAATTGGATTTGGGGGTCGTCCTTGAAGGTGATCCTATTTTGTTTAATCAGTACGGAGTAATGGCTGTAAATCCCAAAATGCAGAAGCATGTGAAATATGATGAGGCGATGCAATTTATAAATTGGGTCATATCAAAAGAAGGACAGCAGGCTATAGCATCATTCAAAGATAAAAACGGCAATCAGTTGTTCATACCGAATGCAAAATGAAATATTACGTTCGAAAAAAATCGACCCCTCTCTATCCCCCCTTAATAAGAGGGGAATAGGGGGGTGTTTAAAATTTACTTCTTTTTCTTCTTTGCCTTTGGTTTTGCAGCAGTCTTTTTCGGTGTTTTACAAGGTGTGCCTTTTGGTTGACAGGACATATTTCTACACCTCCTTTAATAGAATCTGATTCAAATTATCATAGAAATAATTATCTGTCAAATGAATATTAAAGTGTATTACGTGAAGATATTCTAAAATGAGATAAAATAAAAACATGGAATCAATAATAGAAGGCTTCAGAAAAGCATTCCTCCTTATATTCAATCTTGATGCTGAACTGCTAAGCATTATTTTTTTATCACTCAAGGTTTCTGGCCTTGCCTTAATTATTGCAACGGTTATAGGTCTTTTAGTGGGTGCCCACATAGGTTTTAGACAATTTCCTTTAAAAGGGTTGATCATCAGTCTTATGAATACCTTTATGGGGCTTCCACCTGTTGTTGTAGGGCTTTTCGTCTATCTAATCCTGTCAAGAAGCGGACCGCTCGGATTTATGGGTTTACTATATACACCGTCAGCGATGGTGACGGCACAGACGATCCTTGCATTCCCAATTGTTGCATCACTGTGCCATTCGGCTATTATTAGTGTTGACCCAATTATAAAACAGTCTTCCACAACCCTCGGTGCAACACCCTTTCAGGTTACGATTATGGTAATGAAAGAGGCAAGGTACGGGATAATGTCGGGAGTGATCGCAGCATTTGGAAGGGTGATGGCGGAAGTTGGAGCGATACTAATTGTAGGAGGAAATATTGCAGGCTAT
Organism: Thermodesulfovibrionia bacterium; assembly: GCA_041500225.1. Taxonomy (GTDB): domain Bacteria; phylum Nitrospirota; class Thermodesulfovibrionia; order Thermodesulfovibrionales; family SM23-35; genus 0-14-3-00-41-53. The sequence goes on from JBGQLV010000011.1 coordinate 23,555, forward strand.
ACCAGGGTTATGACGACTACAATAGCCCTTGAGACTGATAAAGGAAATTTTGAACTTGCCCTTGCCCTTGGAATAATACTACTAACGATTTCATTAGGTATAAATCTGGGCCTTCATTTAATTCAGAGAAAAGGGACGGTGAGCAGGTAAATGAGCCTGAGATTGGCATTATCAAATATCAATAAAAACTATAATGGGAAATCTGTTTTACAGGATTGTTCATTTTCTTTTGATAAAAATGAAATCTATATATTGATGGGACCTAACGGAAGCGGTAAATCCACGTTTCTCAGGATATGCGCACTTCTTGAAGAGCCTGACAGAGGGGAGGTCAATTTCTTCTCAGGAAATGATATTGTTAAAAAAGATATAGAACTGAAACGTAAGATAACCCTTGTCTTGCCTAAAATCGGAGTATTCAACGCAACGGTTTTTAAGAATGCAGCTTATGGTTTGAAAATACGAGGACTTAAAAAGAAGGAGATAGAGGAAAAGGCTAACATGGCTCTTGAGTTTGTCGGTCTGACACATAAGAAAAATCAAAATGCACTTACTCTCTCAAGCGGTGAGACCCAGAGGCTCGGTATAGCAAGGGCGTTAGTGATAGAGCCCGAGGTGCTTTTTCTTGATGAACCAACAGCCTCTCTTGATCCTTGCAGCACAACGATTATCGAGGAAACAATTTTGAATATTAAGAAGGATAACAGATTAACGATCATCATGGTGACTCATAACATTTTCCAGGCGAAGAGGCTTGCCGACGATGTATTATTCATGTATGAGGGTGGGATTGTTGACCACGGGCCGAACAAGGAATTTTTTGAAAAACCGAAAGACGAAAGGGCTTACAGGTTCATAACAGGGCAGATGGTTTTTTAATTACAGGAACAGAGCCCCAAGAAATCCTGCCCCGATGATGACAAAGGTAGGATCTACCTTCGTAAATGCGATGAGAGCAAAACTAAAGAGGGCAATTCCGGAGGTTACAGGATCAATTATAGATGTTTTTCCAAGGGGAATGGCTACAGCCGCCAATAATCCAATAACTGCAGGCTTTATGCCTTTGAAGCTCGAATGGACTATTACGGATTCCTTGTAAAGAAAATAGTACTTGCATACCAAAGTAACGATAATGATGCAAGGCATATAAGAACTTATCATTGCCAATACAGCGCCTATCAAACCAGCGATTTTATATCCTATAACGGCATTCATGACCGTCAAAGGCCCCGGCGTGATCTGGCCTACAGCAATAGCATCCAGAAATTCCTGGTTTGTCAACCAGTGATATTTTTCGACAAATTCTTTGTGAAGTACCGGAAGCATGACATAGCCTCCTCCAATTGTCAGTGAATTGACTACAAAAAGTATCAAACAAAATTTAAGGAGTATCATTCAGTTGTTCTCCTGAACACAACAAAGCCGAGTATCCCTGAAGCGAGAATAAGTCCGATAGGGTTAAGCTTGAATACAGCCAATGCAAAAAAAGCTGTTATCGCAAATAGGGCTGTCTTATAATCCCTGACAGTATTTTTTGCCATTTTATAGACAATAGAGAGGAGCAGACCTACAACAGCCGCTCCTATTCCTTTCATGATTGAACCTATCAGGACATTACCTTTTGTCTTTATATAAAAAATTGCTAACAGAATAGCCAGAACTGTGCCTGTGAAAGCCTGGCCTATTGTAGTAACCAGCGCTCCTCTTAATTGTCTTAGATTATAGCCGATGCAAATTCCGGTATTCACGATAGGCGGGCCAGGGGTCATTTGACCTACAGCTACGCTGTCAATATATTCGTCATGCGTGAGCCATTTGCGTTTTTCAACCAGCTCTCTCTCAAAAAAGGTAAGCATGGAATAGACCCCGCCAAAGGCAAAAGTGCCGATCTTGAGGAAAACCAAAAAGATGTCTTTTAATGAAACAGTTTTCATGTCCGGTTACCTGACCTTAATGAATAGTGTATCATGTTTGTGTGTAGATTTAACTTTAAAACAAACCTCCCCTTAATCCCCTCCTTAACCAAGGAGGGGATTAAATACCCGACAAACAAAGCTCCCCTCCTATTTTAGGAGGGGTAGGGGTGGTAAGTGGATAATAGGAGGGAAGTTTACCCTGAGCAGAAATACAAGATTCCTCGCTCCGCTCGGAATGACAAGTGAAGGGTTCTGAATGACAGCTTAAAATTCAACCATTGGAACGGAGTTCGTCAGGAATAATATAGGTTAGCTTGCGCAGTTTTTTTAGTTCAACATATCGCTCGACACGAGCGACTACAAGGAAAAATCGTGCAGTAAAATACTTTTGAAGAAATAAATGATTTTTAAAATTTAAACAAAACTCTGAAAGGATAGGAGAGTTACATCTTCACTACCAGAACTGCGGACTCGGAATGACCGATGACCCTTTCTGTCACACTTCCCATAAGGAGCCTCTCGAGTCCCGTTCTTCCATGACTTCCGACAACTATTAAATCTGCATGCTTCTGTTTTGCAATCTCCACAATACCTTCATGCGGTTTCCCTTGAACCGTCAGACCTTCGGTTTTAATGCCTTCTTTTTCCGCAATATCTACGATTTTTTTAACATTATCTCTTGCCGATATCATCTCTTCATCATCTTCGGGCAAAACAATTTCTTTATCCGCATAAACTACGGATATAGCAATCAGTGATCCTGCACATCTTTTTGCAATTCCAATAGCTTCGGCGGCAGCCGCATCACTATATTTTGAGCCGTCTGTCGCTATGAGAATATTTTTGCATTCAATCTTTGCATCTAACGGAACTACGAGGATATTGCACGGAGCATGTCCTATAACCTTCGCAGTCACGCTTCCCATCATGAGTCTCTTTAGCCCTGTTCTGCCATGCGTGCCCACGATTATCATATTGACATGATTCCTTGTCGCTTCATCAACAATGTTTTGATAAGGCTCTTCGCTCCGATTTACAATTATCTCGCAGTCAACACCTTCTCTTGAAGCCTTATTCTTGACGGATTCAAGATGTTCTCTTGCCTCTTTCTCCAGCTTTTCAATAACCCGTGGAACAAGGTCCTCAAACTCAGGATTTGTTTTAACTACTGATACCACATATAATTTTCCTGAACATATCTTTGCAAGATTTACAGCCTCTCTTACAGCGCTTTTGCTGAACACAGATCCGTCTGTTGCTACAAGCAGCTTCTCCATTTTTGCTATCGGGCATACCTGTCCGTTCATATTAGTGGCCTCCTACCGTAAATATCCTTGACGCCAACACTCTATCCTTTCAGTAACAATTCAGTTATTCTTGTTCTGTCATTCCCGCAGTCCTTAAGCGGGAATCCAGTTTTTCTTTGCTTTCCCTGGATTCCTGCTTTCGCAGGAATGACAGAATTATAAGGCTTTACTAATGAACTCATTAGTAACTTCATTTTGATAGCTATTACTCCATTTATTCTAAACATTTATTTCATAAAAAACTGCGAAATATACTTCAATGCGAGGAAAACAATAATTGTCCCCAGCATGAGTTTAATAACCTTCTGGGGAACGAATTTTTGAAATCGCGCACCGAGATATATGCCAACAAACCCTCCTATGCCAAAGAGGAATCCAAGGAGCCAGTCCGGTGAAGTCACCATTCCACTCTTTGCAGGAATGATACTGTAGAAAATTACCCCTGCAACTGAAGTTATTAATGTCCCCATTAAGGCAGCCCCTGCAATTGTATAAACGGGCAGATGGAATACCGCAACGCAGAATGGTGCGATAATCGCTCCTCCACCAATCCCGTAAGTGCCGCCAATGATACCTACAAAAAAGGCAAGAAGAAACATGGCTATTGTGCTGTATGAGAACCTTTCTCCCCAGAACTCATATTCTATCCTCGTAAAACTGGCTGAGACTGCTTTGACGACAGCCTCTGGAGGGAGACCGGAGGCTACCCTGCTTTTTTGTTGTTCCTTAATCTGTTTTGCCCTTTCCTTGAATTTATCTTCAAGGGCCTTCATTTTTGCCTTCCCCGCTTTTGCCTTACCGGTAATCTCATAAATGAGGCGCACACCGATATAAAGGAGCACACACCCAACGAAGAGTTTAAACGTTCTCGGATTGGGCAGATACAAAACCCGGAGATAGTATCCTATAAAGACACCAGGGAGTGTACCTGCAATGACAACCCAGGTCAGAGGCCACGCCATGCGGCCCTCTTTGAGATAGCGGTAAACACCGCTCGGGATCGCAACAATATTAAAAACAAAATTGGTGGCACTTACAGAAGGGCTGGTAAAATTAAGAAAGCTCATTTGAAACGGCAATAATAAAAATGCGCCTGAGACGCCGCCCATAGAGGTAAAGAAGGACACGACAAGTGCAACAAGGGGAGGAATAAAGATGTAGGTTTCAACTCCGGATACAGGAAAATGAATATGTAGATAATTTAAGATATCCATTTCTTGGTTTATTCAGTATCAACAAAGCATAGATTTTATATTTATATTGTTATCACGAAAACTATATCATTCGTGTTAGTTAAAACTTTATCATGCATTAGATCAGGTTGTCAAGAGGAATAAGAGTCGTGAATTATTCTGTAGAAGAATATACGAGTCGGTACTGTTATAATAAAGAAAAATATCATAATGGTTCGTTATAGACAACATATACCAGAGTCTTCGATACCCGAGCGATCAAGCCACGCGCGCATCATCTCGATGCCGGATGAAGCCCACTGTCTTGATACTGTTAAGTTGAATCAAATGGAACAGTCGTTTCGAACTTGGGCAGAAGAGTCGCCGCGAGCTGATGTCCATTTATCCCGTAAGCGTATCTTGCTTATATTCCTTTTGATACGTTATACGGGCGCCAAATTGAATGAAGTATTAGCCCTCAACCCGTTTCACGATATCGATTTCAAACGGCATAAAGTGCTTTTGGGGAAAACGGAGACAAAGAATGGTCGTCTGCCCCGAGAAGTCCAGATACCGGAGGCAATTTCTGAAGAATTGAAGGCTGCTTTGAATAATCCTTCCTTCAAGAAATATCTGGACAACTTGTTTCAAGTTGACCCCGGTCATGTCCGCCGCAAATTTTACGAAAGGGCATTGGCCTGCGGATTCCCCCCTTCCACGGGTTCCCCCGAAATCATCCGGAAATCCCGCGCAGTCGAACTTATGCAGAGCAATATGCCTCTGCCGGTTGTACAAAGGATGTTAGGTCATTCAACGCTTAACGTAACAGCTTCCTATGTTGCTTTTTCTGATAATGATATTCAGCAAGTAGCAAAATATTTTATAGAAAAAGAATCTTCTCGAAAAACGAGTGCCAGAAATAGTTTTTTCGGTAAAATCCAATCTATCCAGAAGGGAGACATACAGTCGAAAGTTGAAATGGTCACAATTAGTGGTGATAGAGTGACGACGGTGATAACCAATGACAGTCTGTCAAGGCTCGGACTCAAAATGGGCTCATTAATTACAGCGGAGGTGAAGGCTCCCTGGGTGATTTTACAGAAAAGCGATAAGGAACCTGAATCTACGGCTGAAAACCGATTTTTTGGAACCATTACGCGCATCAACAGAGGCAAAATTACCACAGAGTACGTCGTTCGCATTTCGGATGGAACGGAACTATGCTCTGTGGTAAGCACAGAAAACGCCCGCCAGATAGGCTTTCAAGAGAATGATCAGGTATGGGTCATATTCAACAGTTTTTCTGTGGTGTTGCACACTGACTAAAAATATGAGGATTACAATCCATTGCGAAGTGTTTGTGATGACAAATTTTCTCAAGCTGCATCTCCCTGAGCAAATAGGAAAATTTAAAAACAATAAATAGTAAAATATTTCAAAGAATTAAATCTAAAAATTATCCCTTATAAAGCTGTTTAACCCCCCAAATGCATTTGGATAAAAAGACAGCAGGCACATATGCATCAAAACCTCTTGAACGCAGAATTTGCGTCTGTATGGTATCTAAACGCTAAGAATGAAAACGTGCACGTTATCCGGGTCATTAAAGCACTCACAAAGGTGCTGCGCAAGTGCTTTTGCTGCACATATGCCTACCGTCAATTGCATTTTTTAGGTTAAGGTTCTTTGTAGGAAATTTTATATAGAAGGTGGGATTTTATAAATCAATATTGTTATTATTTTGAGACGGTTAATACAACATTTAATCATTTTTGATTTACAAGATGTTCCCATCTTCTGCGTTTTTCGGGTGGAACGAATTCATTTACAAATTTGTTTGCTTCTTCAAGCCATTCAAGCTTTGCTTCTGCCGAAAAACCGAGGAATTCTCTGAGTTTTTCTTTTGATAGACGATGGCTGTATAATACTTTCTTTTCTGGTATTTCATTCATCTTTATGATCCATTCTATCTATCTCTTCAAGAGCCTCGATATCAGCAATATCCTGTGGTCTGTTTGCTTTCCCTTTTAGAACCTTCAGATGTTTTTTTGAAATGGCAGGAATCTCTATGTCCCTGGCCTTAAATATGACAATTTCGTTTTCGATCTCATTGAATCCAATAGGTTCATTCACAAAGACATCAATTAAATTCATCGGCATTTTAGGATGGTAAAAACTGAAAACTTCCATGCCTTTTTCTTCTTTCCAAGCCTTTCTGTATAGCGGGTCTATAAAATCCTCTGCATTAACCGGGGGTTTAGGCTTGTATCCAAGCTCATTAATGGCTGTAATAAATTTTCTGAGATTCTCTGTGCTAAGCTCTACAATTAAATCAAGGTCTGCTGTCAGTCTCACGACCCCGTGTAGAACCAGAGCTACACCGCCGGCGACTGCATATCTTATCTTGCTTTCTCCAAGTTTTCTAAAAACATCTTCGTAGAACATAATCCAAATTATAGCAGATATTTTTAAATAAGGATTTATCCTTATTTAAAATGGTAAATTCTTTGACATAATTGAGTGAGTTCTGATATTTTATTAATGGCGATGGAGTTCGCATAACCGTCCCGATAAATCGGGACTGATAACTCCTACCGAAGAGATCTTTGGTAGGAGTTTTTTAGTTTTGGGCAAATTTATAACTCCTACTGAAGAAAGATGATAGGAGGGTTATATGGTTCTCGATAAGTATGCGCATCTTAAAGAAGAACTCGTAAAGTGTATCGACTCTATCCTGAGAATCGAAAGCATTACCGTCGGTATTTGTGAAGATCTCAGAGAAAAAATCGAAAATAACGTATTCAATCTGGTTGTTCTTGGACAGTTTAAGAGGGGCAAGACCACTCTCATAAATGCGCTCCTTGGAGCAGAAATATTACCTACCGCTATTGTCCCTCTGACATCTATAGCAACAATTCTCACATACGGCGAGACGTTGAATATCAAAGTATATTTCAACGACGGCAGGGTGACCGAAATTGAACTGGCAAGCCTCCCCCAGTATGTAACAGAAAAGGGAAATTCAAGAAACGAGAAAAATGTGCAGGAAGTTATTATTACCTATCCTTCCCCTTATCTGAGAGACGGTGTCAGATTAATTGACACCCCCGGTGTCGGCTCGGTTTATGAGCATAACACCGATGTTGCCTATCAGTATTTGCCGAAGTCGGATGCCGCCCTGTTTCTCCTTTCTGTAGACCAGCCTCTTAGCAAGGCTGAGCTGGATTTCCTTAAGGACGTGAGAGAGTATTCAAACAGGATATTCTTTCTTCTTAGCAAGGCGGACTATTTTTCTGAGCCGGACCTCCGGGAGTCGATGGAATTCTCCATGGATGTGCTCACAAAGGCTATGGATAATGAGGTGCGTATTTTCCCGGTTTCTGCGAAGCTTGCCCTTGAGGGAAAGATTTCAGGCAACGAAGCCTTTCTCGAAAAGAGCCTTCTCCCGCAATTTTCAGAAGTACTCAACAATTTCCTTATGGAGGAAAAGGGAAAGATACTGATCATATCGGTTGCGAACAATCTTCTGCGGCTAATCTCTCAGGCGAGGTTCGCACTTGAACTTGAGATGAAATCGCTCTTTACACCCCTTGAGGAGCTGCAGGAGAAGATAAAGATCTTCGAAAAGAAGGAGAAGGATGTCCTGACGGAAAAGGGCGATTTCGACTTGCTGTTGGATGCTGAAGTTAAAAAGATAATCAACAACGTTCTTGAAGAAGACCTCAGGGTCTTCAGGCAGGAGTTGATTCTTAAAGTATCCGAAATCCTTGAAAGCCGCTACAAAGAGTATTCTGACATGTCTCTGAAGAAGCTTCGGGAGCACCTTGAGAAGGATATTATCACAGAAGTAAAACAGGCGTTTGTGTCCTGGCGCGTCATCGAAGATGAAAAGCTGGCAAAGACCTTTGAGACGGTCTGCAGGAGGTTTGTTACAAAGATCGATGAGACGGTGGATTCCCTTCATAAGTTTTCTTCCGAGCTTTTCGCGGTCCCCTTCGATGCGGTGAAGGCAGAGGCGCTTTGGTCATCGAAGTCCGAGTTTTACTACAGATTCCAGGAACAACCGGTGGGTATTGAGATAGTGACATCGTCGGTGACTTTGTTGCTGCCGAAGTTCATCGGCGAGAAGATAATCCTCAAGAAGATGAAGGAATACTTGTGTCGAGTGACTGACCTGCACACCGCCAGGGTCGGTTACGACTTTGAAAAGAAGCTGGACAAGGGCAAACTCGATTTCAGATGGGAGATGCGCCGCAGGATAGAGGCAACCATCGAAGGGATCAGAACCGCCATAGACAAAGGAATGACTCAAAGATCAGGAGGTGAGAAGGAGGCGACTTTAAGGAAGACCCAAGTCTCACAGATTCTCACACAGCTTGACGGAGTTAAAGAAAAACTGATTCAGATACAGCAAAAGGTTTCTTCTTAATTCTAAAAAAGAGAAGTTATAGAACGATGGAGTTCGTTTTCTTAAATGTCCTGTTTTATCAGGACTGATAACTTCTGCTGATAAACCTTAGAAAGGTTTTTTTATAAATGAGCTAATCGAGAAAGGAGAAAATCCTATGTCAAAGATTAAGAAAATAACGGGAAGGGAGATTTTGGATTCGAGAGGCAATCCCACAGTGGAAGTGGATGTAACTCTAAGTAATGGCATATTAGGCCGGGCGGCTGTTCCTTCAGGGGCATCGACAGGGAGCAAGGAAGCAGTGGAATTAAGGGATGGCGATAAGAGTCGCTATTTGGGGAAAGGAGTTTTAAAGGCTGTAAATAATGTTAATGAAATCATTGCTCCTCAGGTGGTCGGAAAAGATCCGAAGGAACAGAAAAGTATAGATTATCTCATGATTGATCTGGACGGGACAGAAAATAAGGCAAAATTAGGGGCCAATGCAATTTTGGGAGTTTCCCTTGCTATCGCAAAAGCAGCGGCACAGGATAAGGGAGTGCCTGTTTATAAGTATCTTGGAGGGGACGATGCACAGCGTCTGCCTATTCCTTTTTTCAATATCCTAAATGGCGGCAAGCACGCTGATAATAATGTTGATATACAGGAATTCATGATCGCTCCAATCGGCGCTAAATCTTTCAAAGAGGCCCTCAGGATGGGAGCTGAAACATACCACAATCTGAAGGCAGTTTTAAAATCCAGAGGTTTGAACACTGCTGTCGGAGATGAGGGTGGATTTGCTCCGAATCTCTCATCCAACGAAGAAGCGGTTCAGATCATCATTTCTGCCATCGAAAAGGCCGGATATCGACCAGGCCCCGATATCTCTATAGTTTTAGATCCTGCGGCAAGCGAGTTTTATCAGGAAGGGAAATACATCTTAAAGGCTGACAACAGCAGATTATCTTCAGAAGAAATGGTCAAATATTATGCAAACTTGATTTCAAAATATCCGATTATCTCCATTGAGGATGGTCTTGCAGAGGACGACTGGCACGGCTGGCAGGTTCTCACTAAAGAATTAGGAGAGAAGATTCAGCTTACCGGAGATGATATTTTTGTAACCAATCCGAGGATTTTGGCACAAGGTATAAAAAAAGAAATTGCAAATTCTATCCTTATCAAACTCAACCAGATAGGAACACTGACTGAGACTTTAGAAACAGTTGGAATGGCGAAAAGGGCCGGCTATACCTGTGTATTTTCTCACCGTTCCGGTGAAACAGAGGATTCATTTTTGGCTGATATTACCGTTGCTACCAACGCCGGGCAGCTCAAGACAGGCGCGCCAGCACGATCAGAAAGACTGGCGAAGTATAACCAGTTGCTGAGGATCGAAGAGGAGTTGGGAGAAAAAGCAATTTTCAGGGGAGATTTGGAGTGGTAAAAAAGAAGGGAACTATGTTTGCAATTGAGATACCGGGATTCGGGGCAGTAAAACTGGAACATTTAGTATCCGACTTCACAGGGACTCTCTCTGTTGATGGAAGGATACTGCCTAGAGTAAGAGGGCAGCTCAATGAGATAGCGAAGTTTCTGAAAGTACATATCCTGACCGCCGATACATTCGGCAAGGCAAGGGAAGAACTTGATGGCATTGATTGTGAGATACATATCCTTAAAGGTAAAAATCACGATATACAGAAAGAGGAGTATGTCAAGAAGCTTGGCGCTGAAAAGGTTGTTGCCTTTGGAAATGGGAACAACGATAGAAAGATGCTGAAAGCCGCACGAATCGGTATCACTGTCTCACAAGGGGAGGGCTGTGCAGTTGAGGCGATTATGGCTGCCAATATCCATGTTACCAACGCCAATATAGGGCTCGACCTGTTGCTGCATCCGAAAAGGTGCAAGGCAACATTGAGATTTTAGGGAATAATAAAATGGCAAAAGGCAGAAGATTTTTCGGTTTTGGAAGAAATGTCTTTGTTGCCGGGCTTGTGAGTTTTTTTATGGATGTGAGCTCCGAGATGATCTATCCACTTGTGCCTCTCTTTTTAGCAAACGTGCTTGGTGTGAACAAATCCGTAATCGGCCTCATCGAAGGGATTGCGGAATCGACTGCAAGCCTCCTTAAAGTATTTTCCGGCTGGTTCTCTGACAGGATAGGAAACCGAAAATGGCTCATGGCCGCAGGATATGGAATATCCACTTTAAGCAGACCGATTGTTGCACTTGCCACGGGCTGGCAGCATGTCATGGGTTCACGCTTTATGGACAGGTTCGGCAAAGGGGTTCGCACGGCACCGCGCGATGCCATCATTGCTGAGTCTTCAGAAAAAACGCATCTCGGCAGGGCATTTGGTTTTCACCGTTCCATGGATACAATGGGTGCAGTGGTCGGCCCTGCGATTGCCTTTTTTCTGCTCGGTATATTCTCAAACAATTACCGGATAGTCTTCTGGCTTTCCATGATCCCGGGGGCTATTGCTGTGCTTTTGATTATCCTCTTTATTACAGAGAAAAAGAAAGTTCCTCTGCCGCATGCAGAAAGACCGAAACTTACCCTTAAGCATTTTGACTGGAGATTCAAGTTTTTTCTTGTAATCGCTACCTTATTTGCAATCGGCAATTCCAGTGATGTGTTCCTTATTCTCAGGGCTCAACAAACAGGGATTTCAACGGTAATGATCCCTGTAGTTTACCTTTTGTTCAATCTCATCTATTCCCTGTCAGCTATTCCCGCCGGCATTGCAGCAGACAGGTTCGGGAAGAAAAGGGTGATACTCCTTGGCTTTGTATTATTTGCAATTCTCTATTATGGTTTTGCGGTTGCAAAGGATACAACAGCTATCTGGGTTCTATTTGCTTTCTATGGCCTCTTTATGGGACTTACGGAAGGCATTCAGAAGGCATTTCTTGCCACCATAATACCGCAAGATTTCAAAGCAACTGCCTTTGGGATTTACAACACAGCCGTCGGATTAGCAATGTTCCCTGCAAGCTTTATAGGGGGATGGCTCTGGGATCATGTGTCACCCTCTGCGACATTCTTTTTTGGCGCGATAACGGCAAGCTTATCGACTATATTATTTGTTATATTTATAGCAGCAATCAGAAGAAATGTATCAAAATAGAAACGCAGTAATAATCGAATATATGTGGAGGTTTTGATGCTTAAGATAGACGTACCCGGTTTTGAGGTAGTGAGACTGGAACATCTGGTATCGGGTATCCATGTTACAAGTGCTAATATTGGTCTCGATCTCTTACTACATCCAAAAAGAATGAAAGCTACACTCAGATTTTAAAGGATCAAATTCACCCATTTAAAAATTTAAATAAGGGTTTATAATTTCCTTGCCTGGATGTATGCTGAAAAGACCATGTTCTCAACCCCCTCACCGAAGTTCCAGCTTTTGATTATATCATCGCTCTTTTCTTTGTCCCTGATGACGATATTGGTAAAACCGGCCTTTTCGAGCATTACTTTCAGTTCCTCCACGGGAACTGCACCGGTGATTCAGCCGCTGTAAGCACTTTCATTTTGTTTGATGGCCTCTGAGAATTCACCCTTCTTCAGGATATCCGAGATTGCAAGTCTCCCCCCTGACTTTAACACCCTGAATGCCTCCTGAAAGACGGCCTGCTTGTTCGGAGAGAGATTGATCACGCAGTTGGAAATAATCACATCGACAGCATTACTATCCACAGGCAAGTGTTCTATATCTCCCAGTCTGAAGTCAACATTCTTTATTCCGAGCTTCTGTGCATTCTCTTTTGCCTTCGTTGCCATTTCCGGCGTCATGTCAACGCCAATCACATATCCGTCAGACCCTACTTTCATTGCAGAGAGAAATGCGTCGAACCCTGCGCCGCTTCCAAGATCGAGAACAGTCTCCCCTTCCTTCAGTTCTGCTATTGCAAGAGGGTTTCCGCATCCAAGGCCGAGGTTTGCCTCGCCGAGCCCGACCTTCAGTTCTTCATCAGAGTATCCTATGAGCCTTCCTGTTTCAAGAAGGCTCATAGGTTTGATCTCAGGCGCACAACAGCTTGCAGGTATGGCACAACATGAGCCCTGTGAAGCTATACCCGAATAGGTCTTTATCACAAGCTGTTTTAGTTTCGTCTTTTCTTTGTCCATTATCGTCCTCCCTTCATTAAACCAAGAAATACTCGTCTCCTGCATAACCTCCTTGTATAAGTCGTGTGCTATTAATTCGCCTATAAGTTGCAGAAGATACCGGCAATCTGATCGATCTCATACGAAATCTCTCCGGAAAAATATCCGTTCTCTTTGCAGTACCGGGTCATTTCGTTCAGGGAATAGATGAATTCATCCTTCAGGGTGGCAACTTCACCCATCCCGTCACAACCCTTTTGCCTCTGTTTTGCGATTAAGTAAAGTTCTGCGTATTCCTGGACCTTATCGAATAACCGGGCGAGATGGGTATCATCCTTTTTCAACTCTCGAATATCTCGAATTATGCTCACGGCTAACCTTCCTTATAAGATTTCAAAAATGTATGTCAACGCGTAATAGATCCCAACCAGAATAAAAATAATCCCGGTCACCTTTTTTGTATAAAATTCGATTTTTGCAATCCTATGGTAGAGATTATTTATATATCCAGCGCCTGCTGCGACGAGGGAAGCAAAGAGCAGGACCGGAAGACCGGTACCGATACCGTAGATCATGGGCAGTCCGACCCCCGATTTTGCTTTAATTGCAATCGGAATCAACCCTCCAAAGAACAGGGCAGCAGAGACCGGACAGAATGCCAGCGCAAACACGACACCCAAAAGCAGGGAGCCGAGGGTTCCCTTCTCAACCAGTTTCTTTGCGATGTTTTCCGATACCGACGGGATAGACAGGGGTATTCGCAATAGATCAAGCAGTACCATCCCGACGAGAATCAGCACGATGCCAAGGATTTTGTTTACATATCTCTGGAGGAAATCCGACAGGATCGGGACATCTACCAGTGTTTTCACAATAAGGACACCGAGGACAATATATGTGAGACTCCTTCCAAGGGTGTAGAGGATTCCGGATAAGAATACGGTATTCCTTTGCGTAATCCGCCGTGAAATAAAGGATACTGCAGCGATATTTGACGCCAATGGACAAGGGCTGACAGATGTCAAAATCCCAAGCCAGACAGCTGAAGCCAATAAGAACAATTCCATTGGTTACGTTTCCTTGAGAAATTTTTCTACTTCATCTTTTACATACTGAAAGAATTTGTCCTTGTCCCTCACAAGCTTCCAGACATCCGTCAGGTTTTTCCAGGTTACCTCCTTGTCCTGTTTTACGAGGGAAATCACAAGGGCTCTGCTGAATAATTGGTAATCCTGAATATAGTGACGGTTTCCCGCGTCTTCAACATTGAGAGGCTTGAACTCAAGTGTTCCATTCTTCAGTTCGTTTGCGAAGTAGTGTTCAACAGCTTCCTTTGAATACTTTTCGATAGTACGGCATGTCGTACATCTGAACGTACCGTGGAAATAGTATGCGATCACTTTTGAATTTTGTGATGTCCCAGTAGTCCGAGGGGAAGGGGCTTCTTCCTTTTGCTTTGTTGCAGGTTCTTTTGAGGGCCGGCTCTCCGGCGCAGGTACAGACTTAACAGATGCGGTCGTTTTATCACCCCGTGTCTCTGCGATATTAGTTGCATTGCTCTCGTTTTTGGGAGAAAACTCTTTATAAACAAGCAAAGCGAAACTTACGACTACAAAAAAGAGAAGCAAATACTTTATCAACTTTCTGATTTTCAACTATAACCTCCTTAATGTTTATTCAACTATTGCACCGATTATAACGGCTCAGTCCCTTTAATCTGGCAATACTCAGCAGCAAAGTATTTCCGCTTAAAATACAGCGCTACATTTACCAGACCGATTAAAACAGGCACTTCTACCAGGGGACCTATCACGGCAGCAAAGGCCTGGCCGGAATTAATGCCAAACACGGATACCGCTACCGCAATTGCGAGTTCAAAATTATTGCTTGCAGCGGTGAACGAGAGTGTGGCGGTTTTTTCATATCCGGCGTTAAGTTTTCTTCCCATATAGAAGGAGATGAGGAACATCAGCAAAAAGTAAATGAAAAGCGGGATTGCCACCCTTATCACATCAAACGGTAGTCTAACTATGTATTGACCTTTTAATGAAAACATGACAATTATGGTAAAGAGCAGAGCGATCAATGTAATGGGACTAATTTTCGGGATGAAAGCCTCTTCATACCACGTTTCCCCTTTTATTTTTATCAGGCTGAAGCGGGTTATTATCCCGGCTATGAACGGGATTCCCAAATATATGAATACGCTCTTCGCAATCTGTGCAATGGTAATGTTCACAACAGCACCTTTTAATCCAAACAAAGGAAGAAGCACCGTGATAAAGACATAGGCATACAGGGAAAAGAAAAGCACCTGAAATATTGAATTGAAAGCAACAAGCCCGGCAGCATATTCTCTGTCGCCGCATGCAAGATCATTCCATACAATTACCATGGCGATACAGCGTGCAAGTCCTATCATAATAAGGCCGACCATATATTCGGGGAAATTGCCGAGGAAAATGATCGCCAGCAGGAACATCAGAATCGGCCCGATGATCCAGTTTTGAATGAGGGATAATCCGAGAACTTTTTTATTTCTGAAGACCTCTCCCAGTTCCTCATACTTTACTTTGGCAAGGGGCGGATACATCATCAGGATTAAACCGATAGCTATAGGGATATTTGTCGTTCCAACCTGGAATGTATTCCAGAAATCGACGATCTGCGGATAAAGATAACCTGAACCAACGCCAACAGCCATTGCCAAAAATATCCACAAGGTGAGAAAGCGGTCGAGAAACGATAATCTCTTTAAGACCTCAGCCATATTAATTACTTCCCACAGCAGATAGTTTTGTTTCTAATGGAAACAACATTTGCTTTTCTATTTTTCTCTTTTAAGAACTCTGCCAGCCTCTCACTATCCTCCATTATGTCTTCTGAAGAAACTCTCTCCAGTGTTGACAGCAGCAAGAACCTTCTGAACATGTCCGCATCATCAATGCTGTAATGAACCCATTTGCCCTGTTTCTTGTCTTTAATGAGACCGGCTTCTTTCAGGACGGCAAGATGAAAGGATACCTTTGGCTGGATCATGTCAAGGGCTGCAACGATATCGCATACACATAATTCTCCATTTTCGAGGAGTTTCAATATTCTTAATCTTGTTTCATCTGAGAGTGCTTTAAAAATTGTTAGAACATTATCCATGGTTTTATCCTTTTAAATGTTTTCCTGCTGTATCAGCTCTTTTACCTTCTCGATACCCGGTAACGGTTTTCCTGAATGCTTGAGTTTTCCATTGATAACAAGCGCAGGTGTTGACATGGTATATTTCATAATCTCCTTGATGTCTGTTATTTTGTCTACCTTTGCCTCAATGCCCAGTTCCCAGACCGCTTTTTTTGCCAATTCTTCCATCATCGAGCAATTAGGACAACCCGGACCCAACACTTTGATTTCCATTTTAACCTCCTATAAAATTGCATTAAACAAATAGCCAACGATAATAATTCCCATCGCTACAATACCGAAGAAGGTATATATGAGACGCATCTTCAGCACATTCTTGAGTATTACCGCCTCGGGGAAGGAGATCGCGGTAACCGACATCATAAAGGCCAGCACTGTCCCCATCGCCATCCCTTTGCCCACAAGCGCCTGGACAACGGGAATCATGCCAGCGGCGTTACTGTAAAGCGGGATACCGATTAGAACAGCAACCAGGACAGCGAACGGATTGTTACGTCCGGCATATTTGACCACAAAGTTAGTAGGAATATACCCGTGGACAATCGCGCCCAGCCCGATACCAATGATTACGTAGGGCCAAATCTTTTTCAGAAGATCGGCAGTGTAGGCACGGGCATAATCAATCTTCTCGCGAAAGGTTGTCTCCATAACCTCCATGTTTCCCGCCTTCATTTCCCATACGTAATCCTGCACATACTTTTCCATCTTGAGCCTGCCGATGACGATGCCTGAAGCAATGGCCAACAAAACTCCTGTGCCGGTGTATATCAGGGCAATCTTCCACCCAAAGAGACCCCAGAGCATAATCAGTGCTATTTCATTCACCATGGGAGAAGAAATTAGAAAAGAAAACGTTACACCGAGAGGTATTCCTGCTTCTACAAAGCCGATAAACAATGGTACAGCAGAACATGAGCAGAATGGCGTGACTATACCGAGTAACGCTGCAAAGATATTACCTATAAATTCTTTTTTATGTGATAAAATGAGTCTGGTTTTTTCAGGTGGAAAATAACTTCTGACTATAGATATCGCAAATATGATTACCAAGAGCAAAATAAATATCTTTATTGTGTCATAAACAAAGAATTCTACGGAATCTGCAAGACGCGTACCGTGGTGTAACTTTATTAAATGGTACGTAAAATATTCTGAAATATTCTTTAACATTCTTGTAATTAAAAACAAAACTATATATTATATAAACAAAATTTAATATGATATGTCAAGGAATTGTATTAATGTGCGGTCCCTATCAGTTCTATACATTATATTCTTTCGTCATTCCCGTGAAAACGGGAATCCAGAGGCAATGGTGCTGGATTCCTGCTTCCGCAGGAATGACAAGTTGAGTTAAGTTATTTATGGGACAGCACATTAGCTCTTAACACCATTGTATTGAGTTAAAATTCCTATTTATCGTATAGTTGTTTAATGCGTCGACTCGGTGTTCATACTTCAATTGCAGACGGAATACATCTGAGTTTGGAAAGGGCTGAGGCACTCGGATGTGACACATTACAGATATTTTCTCACAACCCCAGGGGCTGGGCTGTAAAAACGGTTTCTGAAGAGGATGTCTCGATTTTTAAATCACTCAGGATAAAGTTTAATATCTCGCCTGTTTATATCCATACCTCATATCTTATAAATATGGCGTCAGGGGATAGAACATTAAGGAAGAAATCTATCGCTCTCCTTGTTACAGAAATGGATAGGGCTGATACAACTGGTGCAGATTATGTGATACTTCATACAGGGAGTGCATCAGGAGATGATGAAAAAGTTTCGAGAAAAAGGGCAATAGGCACACTGAATGAGGTTGCACAAATGGGGCGATGGAAAGCAGGGCTCCTAATAGAAAATACTGCTGGTAAAAGAGGAGATATTTCTTCCACGATAATTGACTTGTCAGAGATTATTACTGGTGTCAAATGGTCATTAATATCCGGCGTGTGTATTGACACATGTCATGCATTCGCAGCAGGTTATAACATCCGATATAATACAGGCATACAAAAAATCTCAGGTGAAATAGGAAGGTATATCGGTTTTGATAAGCTGAAACTTATCCACCTCAATGACTCAAAGGGTGATGTTGGCTCAGGCATTGACAGGCATGAGCATATCGGACTTGGAAAGATTGGCACAAAAGGATTAAAGCAATTCATTAACTGTCAGCTCTTCAAAGATGTCCCTCTAATCCTCGAAACACCCAAAAAGAAAGAATCTGATGATCTGGGAAACCTGAAAAAGGTCAGAAGGATGTTAAATTAAAACGGTAGTTCATAAATTGAGAACAACTGTTCACAAGATAGAATCGTTTACAAAAATGCATTATATGTTCTTAAATGTAATTTTTTTGTTGACAAATAAAATTTATTGTTGTATAAAGTTATACAGGTGAGTAAATGTTAAAAAGTTTATTTTCATCATCAATAAGAGCAGATGTCCTCTCGCTGCTTCTGAACAGCCCTGACGAACAGTTCTATATTAGAGAAATAGCTAAGCTCCTCAGAAAAAATCCATCTGGTGTAAAGAGAGAACTTGACAACCTTGAGAAGATGGGTATAGTGACCAGCGAAAAGATTGTCAACCTCAAATATTTTCAGGCAAATAAGGATTCACCTCTGTTCTCTGAACTAAAAAATCTTATAACAAAGTCTCTCGGCCTGCCAGGTGCACTTAAAGCAGTCTTAAGGGCTTCTGGTGCAAAGGCTGCTTCTATTTATGGGCCTTATGCAGAAGGGAATGATGTAGATAGCGTAGACCTTTTTGTTATTGGTGCATTACCATCACTTGCAAAAGAACTTAAGGATCTTGAAAGAAGGTTTGATCAAAAGATTGATTGTATTATGATGGATGAAGACGAATACAGACTCAAGAAGAAAAAACGCGATTCTAATCTGAAAAAAATTTTATCAGGCAAGAGGATTACCCTGATAGGCAGACTTTGAGCATAGAGAGTTCCGCACTTCCATCGCAGGAAAGTGCGGCTTGAAAGGGGGTGAATATTTAATGGCAAAGGCAGCTAAGAAAGCAGCTAAAAAGGCAACAAAGAAGACCGCAAAGAAGAAATAAGTTCCCTCCACACGCTCACACATACTTTTGGGCTGGAGAAGAAATTCTCCAGCCTCCCCTTTTGCGGTCTTCTACATTATGAAACTTGATTTTGCAGAAAAATTCAAGTAAAATTTGTAAGTTATTGATAAATAAGGTTTTTTTATGTGTAAATCAATGCAGGTTGTTGGTCGACTTCTGAAACTAACTCCCAGTAATCCGGGTGTGAAAGTAGCTTTTTCAGGAACTTCATGTTTGTAGTATGCCCTGACTTATTCGCTATGATATGACCGTAAATCGGGAATCCTGATAAAGATAAATCACCGATCAGATCCAGTATTTTATGGCGGACAAATTCGTCTTTAAACCTTAACCCCGATGAATTCAGTATCCCGCTTTCTCCAAGTATTATAGCGTTGTCAAAAGACCCACCCCTTGCGAACCCATTAGCTTTCAGGTATTCAACATCCTTTAGAAATCCGAAGGTCCTTGCAGGGGCTATTTCCATTGCAAAGCTTTCCTCGGTAAGCTCCAGGCTCAGATTTTGCTCTCCGAGGAGATAGTGATTAAAATGTATCCGGTATGTTATATGTATCCCGTTATGAGGAAAGGCTGCAATCTCAGCATGACCATCGGTAAGGACTACAGGGTTTGTTATCCTTATATAAGGTCTTTTTTTACTCTGTTTTGCAATTCCACCCTTAAGGATTAAGCTTGTCAGTTCCATCGAGCTTCCGTCGAGGATTGGAATTTCCGGACCGTTTACTTCTATGGTCAGATTGTCTATCCCGAGGCCGGCAAGTACTGCAAGAATATGTTCAACAGTCCTGATCTTTATTCCATTATACCCAAGTGTAGTCGAAAAGGCGGTATCTGTAACTGAACCTATAGATGCCTTTATTGCTAATTCCTTATCAGTCCTTATGAATATTATACCAGTATCCCGCGGTGCCGGTTTAAGGTGAACCTTCGAGTACCGCCCCGTATGAAGCCCGATACCTTCAAAACTAACTTTCTGTTTTAATGTCCTTTGTAAACGCATAGTTTGTTCAGTTAAAATTTAGTGAAAATATGAAAGCATAATTAAAGATTGCAAATATGATGCCAGCAACCCCCCAAGAAGTTTTTGATTTTTTATAGACCCCGGATTTCTTTGGACAGGGGCGTTGAAAGGAGTTCTCACAAAGAAAACCAAAATCTCCTTTGCGTTATATTAAAGGAGTGAAATATTTATCGATATGTTGTCTGTTGACAATAAAGTGTGTAATATTTAACACAGTGCTATACCTTACTCCCAACTTATATGTTAAAATTCATTTAATAGTTTAAAATTTAAGTGTAGCCGCAATCCCGAAAGCATCCGGGACTGCGGCTACAAGAAAAATCTTTTGCAGGAGCCTCAGGAGATTAATATATAATGATAGGAGTCATAGGAGGGAGTGGGCTTTATGAGATTGAAGGAGTTGTTATTAATGAGGTTAAAAAGATCTCAACACCCTTCGGAGATCCCTCTGACTCTTACAGGATTGTTGAGCTCTCAAGCCGAAAAATTGTGTTTCTCCCAAGACATGGGTCACCACATCATATCCCTCCCCATAAGATAAACTACAGGGCAAACATATGGGGATTCAAAGAACTTGGTGTGGAAAGGGTTATATCCTTGGGTGCTGTAGGAAGTTTAAGTCCTGAAATGGGGGCTGGAACAATTATTGTTCCGGATCAGATTATAGATATGACAAAGGGCAGGGATTCAACATTTTATGACAGTGATGAAGTCGTACATATAGACTTTACAGAGCCATATTGCCCTGAGTTGAGAGAATACATTTTTGGAGCAGGCAAGAAATCAGGGATAGAATTAAAGGAATCAGGAACGTATGTATGTGTGAGTGGTCCAAGGCTTGAGACTAAGGCAGAGATAACATTTTTTTCCGGCATTGGTGCTGATGTTGTAGGGATGACAGCGATGCCTGAGGCATCGCTTGCAAGGGAAACAGAACTCTGTTTTGCCGGTATTAATGTTGTTACAAACTATGCCGCAGGGATAACAGAAAAAAAACTAACAACAACAGAGGTTATAGAGGTGATGAAAAGAACATCTGTACGACTTAAGGAACTGTTAAAAGAGGCATTTAATCTTATCCCGATTGAAAGAAAATGCGCCTGTAAAGAAGCCCTTAAAAAAGCGAGGATGTGAATATTATATGGAGACTATTCTTGTAGTAGAAGATAAAGAATCAATGTCAGAGATGCTTAAGGAGACCCTCGAATCTGAAGGTTACAGGGTCATATCTGCCAGAGACGGTATGGAAGGCATAAGACATCTGAAAGAAGACAGGATAGACCTTGTACTGACAGACCTTAAACTTCCCAAAAAAGACGGTATAGATATTCTCAAGGCATCTAAAGAAAAAAATCAGCTCATACCTGTTATTGTCATGACAGCATTTGGTTCTGTTGAAACAGCTGTAACGGCTATGAAAGTAGGTGCCTTTGACTTTATTACAAAACCTTTTGATACAGATCACCTCCTTATGCTGATAAAGAGGGCAATAGAAACACAGAGACTTTTCACAGAGAACATCCTGTTAAAAGAAGAGTTTGCATCAAAACTCGGATTTCCAAGGATTATTGGCAGAAGTAAGAAAATTACTGATGTTGCACAAATAGTGCAGAAGGTTGCACCTACAAAGACAACGGTGCTCCTGCTTGGCGAAAGCGGAACAGGCAAAGAGCTTTTTGCGAGGGCGATACATAACCTGAGTGACAGGCAAAATTATCCATTTGTGCCGATTAATTGCGCTGCGATACCGAGAGACCTCCTTGAGTCGGAGCTTTTCGGCCATGAAAAAGGTTCTTTTACAGGAGCAGATGCAAAGAAGCTCGGTAAGTTTGAGCTTGCTGATAAAGGTACTATATTTCTCGATGAAGTCGGCGATATGGATCTGACAATGCAGTCAAAGCTTCTCAGGGCGATCGAAGAGGGTGAGATAGAGAGGGTAGGAGCCCCCAGGGCTATTAAGGTTGATGTAAGGATTGTTGCAGCAAGCAATAAGGATATTGAAAAGGCGGTTGAGGATAAGAAATTCAGGGAAGACCTTTATTACAGGCTGAATGTATTCCCGATAAGGATACCACCTTTGAGGGAGAGAAGAGAAGACATCCCTTTACTTGTCGAATACATTATAAATAAATACTGCCTCGAGATAAAGACTCCTGTAAAGAGTATTTCAAACGAGGTACTTGATATACTTATGAACTATCACTGGAAGGGTAATGTTAGGGAACTTGAAAACGCTATAGAAAGGGCGATTATTCTTTGTGACGAAGATGTGATTACTCCGGAGCATTTTGTTCTTAAAACACAGTCTCTTTTCGAGCCAGTTAAAAGGTCGTTATCCTCAGAAGGAACCCTCGAAACTGTAGCAAAGGAGGCATCGAGGATAGCAGAGACCCAGAGGATTGTTAGTGCCCTAAGGGAGACAAGGGGCAATAAAAGTAAGGCAGCCGAAATACTTAAGGTGAGCTACAAGACACTTCTTACAAAGATCAAAGAATACGGCATTGAAGCTTGACAGTACATTTCCTGTAGAATTATCATAAAATAACGTTATAAATGCAAAATAATCTTT
>JBGQLV010000012.1:0-45011 GCA_041500225.1 Thermodesulfovibrionia bacterium
CATTTGATGCAGCTGGTAATGAATCAGCACAGAGTATTCAGCAGGCATGTGCCACAACGTTTGCCCTTGGTTATACGGTATCGGGATGTGTTAATGAATATGGTGAAGGTCCCTCTATCCCGGGAGTTAGAATTACTCTTTCAGGTACAAGCTTTTCTTTTAACGCAATTACAGATTCAGATGGAAATTATTCCTTCACAGATGTCCGGAATGGAGATTATACTTTAGTTCCTAAAAGAAGTGGTTATTACTTTGACCCTGTAAGTATGCCTATTACCGTATCTGGTGCAGATGTTCCTGATCAGAATTTTGCAGGGTATCCTGACATTAACCTTGGCAAAAGATTTTTAAAGACAGAGAAGACTTTTTAAAGTACCTTGAAATCCTCGCCAATTACAAAAAGCGGTACAACTATAAAATAAATATGAGCGAAGTGAAAATCCACCTCTTCACTTCGCTCATTTCCTTAATATTTCTCTCTTAATCAACGGTTCACTTTTAATTCGTAAAGAGTTCACTTTTAAAAAATTGCTAACACTACTAAAATCAATAGTGTTAAAAAACGGCTTGTGTTAGTTCTATCAGACGTCCGTAAAGTGTGTAATATTTACAGGATATGGGCTATAATAATCTCTTGATAAATGGGTCTATGACTCGTAGAGAGGATGCTATTAAAAAATTACCTGACAGAAAAGGATATTTTGGCATTTATGGTGGACGTTTTGTCCCTGAGACTCTTATGCCTGCACTCAAAGAGCTTGAGGAGGCATTCATTCACTCTAAAAAGGATAAAGAGTTCCAGAGGGAACTTAGACATCTCCAGAAAACATACATAGGCAGACCCACACCGCTTTATTTTGCCAGACGCCTTACAGAACATCTCGGCGGAGCAAAAATATACCTGAAGCGTGAAGACCTTGCACATACAGGTGCACACAAGATAAACAATGCTGTTGGCCAGGTATTACTCGCAAAGAAAATGGGGAAGAAAAGAGTGATTGCGGAGACAGGCGCTGGACAGCATGGGGTGGCAACTGCAACAGGGGCAGCACTTAAGGGCCTCGAGTGTGAAATATATATGGGCACAGAGGATATAAAAAGGCAGGCATTGAATGTCTTCCGTATGAGACTCCTCGGAGCAAAAGTAACAGAAGTTCCAACCGGCTCAAGGACATTAAAGGATGCAATTAATGAAGCGTTGCGCGACTGGACTACAAACGTTCGCACAACACATTATGTTTTAGGCACAGTATTCGGGCCTCATCCATTCCCTGTTATGGTCAGGGACTTCCAGTCAGTTATCGGGAGGGAGGCAAGAAGGCAGATACTTGATGCTGAGGGTAGACTCCCTGATTATCTTATAGCATGTGTTGGCGGTGGGAGCAATGCCATGGGGCTTTTTTATGAATTTCTTAGTGAAAATGTAAAGATGATCGGTGTTGAAGCAGGCGGTAAAGGTATAGAAACAGGAGAGCATGCTGCAAGGTTTGCAGGTGGCTCTATCGGTATATTTCAGGGTTGTAAGAGTTATCTCCTGCAGGACGATGACGGAAATGTCTTAGGAACACATTCTGTCTCAGCAGGTCTTGATTATGCATCTATTGGACCTGAACATCCCTTTCTGAGAGATAGAGGACGTGTTCAGTATACATATGCAACTGATGCTGCTGCCCTCTCTGCATTTGAGCTTTTATCAAGGATAGAAGGCATTACCCCTGCGCTTGAGTCAGCTCATGCACTTGCAGAAGTAGTGAAACTTGCGCCTGAACTTTCTAAAGAAGAAATTATTATAATAAACCTTTCAGGCCGCGGGGATAAGGATGTTCAACACGTTGCCAGAATTAAAGGGATAGAGTTGTGACTTCGAGAATTACAAAGACATTTAAAAGATTGAAGAAGGAAGGTAAGAAGGCATTTATACCTTATATTATGGCTGGAGATCCTTCTCTTGAAAGGACGAAAGATATTGTGCTTTTGTTTGAGGAGTGCAGAGCAGATATTGTTGAATTAGGCGTGCCATTTTCAGATCCTCTGGCAGATGGCCCTACAATCCAGCGTGCATCTGAAAGGGCATTAAAAAATGGTGTTACCTTGAGAAAAGTCATCTCGCTTGTATCGGAGCTTCGCCGAGGCGAAAAAGACTTAAGACAAAAAACTCAGATCCCTTTAGTCCTTATGACCTATTTCAATCCTGTATTTAAATATGGTATAGATAATTTTATAAAAGACGCCAAGGATGCCGGAGTTGATGGTATGATTGTCCCTGACCTGCCACCAGATGAAGCAGAAGATTTTATACAACAGTCAAGAAAGGCAGCCATCGATACTATTTTCCTTCTTGCACCAACATCTACAGAAGACAGGATAAAGAAGGTAGCAAAGGCGTCGAGTGGTTTTATATACTATGTCTCGATAACAGGAATAACAGGAGCCAGTCTTTTACTCGATGGCTCGATGGAAGAGTTGATATTAAAAATAAGGAAGTACACAGACAGGCCGATAGCAGTTGGTTTTGGTGTTTCTACGCCAATGGAGGCATCAGCAGTTGCAAGGGTGTCTGATGGCGTTATAATAGGAAGTGCCATAGTCAAGAGGTTACATGAAACTCCTGATGAGCTAAAGTATTATCTTATCAGTCTGAGAGAGGCAATAAAATAAACTTTAATGTTGCATAACGGGGGGCAGATATGCCGAAAAACACCTGCAAAGCGATAAGTTTTATTATTATTCACATTACTGCAATTCTAAGGATAAGTGCATTTTGCAAGTAGGCTGGCTGGCCTCATTAGAGGACTTTGCTGTGTCGCTGGCAGGTCTTTTTCAGCACATCTGCCCCCAGTATCAAAAATAATTTTTATTATGTTTAGATAAAAAGATATGTTTAAGAGGCTTGAACAATTAAGTACCCTGATGGAGCTTTCCGCACTTATAAACTCAACCCTCGATACCGGTGAGATAAGGGAACGTGCAATTGAGGCAGCAATAAAGCTTCTGGATGCAGAGGCAGGCAGTCTTATTCTTATTGATCAGGATTCAGGAGATATGTTCTTTGAGGTTGCTATCGGAGACAAAGGTGATAAAGTAAAAGAGATCAGACTTAAAAAGGGAGAGGGTATTGCCGGCTGGGTAGCAGAAAAAGGTGAAGCGATAATAATCCATGATGTACAGTCAGACCAAAGGTTTTTTAAAACTGCAGATAAACGGAGTACATTTATTACAAGGGATATGGTATGTGTCCCTGTGAAAACAAAGGACAAGGTTATCGGCGTACTCGAGGCAATAAACAGGGAAAATGGTATTTTTGACGAGGAAGACAAGGAGGCTCTCACATCGCTTGCAAATCAGGTAGCAATAGCTATAGAAAATGCAAACCTCTATCAGGAGCTAAGAGAGGTATTTTATGGTACTGCCCAGGCGCTTGCAGAGACCATTGAAAAAAGAGACCCTTATACAGGCGGGCATACGAAGAGGGTAATGAATTATAGTATTGCTATTGGAAAGGCTATGGGGCTTTCAAAGAAAGAGATTGAGGACCTCAGGCTGGCTGCGATACTCCATGATGTGGGGAAGATCGGCGTGAGGGATAATATCCTTTTAAAAGAGGATAGACTTGACCCTGAGGAGCTTGAAAAAATGAATATGCATCCGCAATATGGTGCTGATATACTCAATCATGTTAAGAAGCTTAGAGATATAATACCAGGTGTTCGGGGCCACCATGAAAGAATTGACGGCAAAGGTTACCCCGACAATCTAAGAGATGGAGACATTCCGAGTATAGCAAGAATAATTGCAGTAGCAGATACCTTTGATGCCATGACTACAGACAGGCCTTACAGAAAGGCAATGAGCTCAGAGACTGCCCTTGAAGAATTAAGAAAAAATTCCGGGATACAATTCGATAAAGATGTTGTTGAAGCCTTTATCAGGGGGTACAAAGAGATGGAGTTTGTACCATGAAACTGAAGGTCATCGGCAGTTCAGGGGGTGAATTCCCCGGACATAATCCACCAGCCTTTTTAATAGATGACTGCATGCTTCTTGATGCTGGAACAATCAGCGCATCTCTTAACGATGCTGAGCAATGGAAGATTCGGAACATATTGATAACACATGCACATCTTGATCATATAAAGGGGATCCCTTTTCTTGCAGACAATCTTATTATAAAGAATAAAGAGCACAGCGTTAAAATAATCAGCATCTCAAACGTACTCATTGCATTAAAGAAAAACCTTCTGAACAACAGGATATGGCCTGATTTTACAATCATCACAGCTGCCTCGAAACCTGTGTTGGCATTGAAGACCATATTACCAGGAAAGCCTTTTAAAATAAACAGCTACACAATAACTGCATATAAGGTGAATCACTCTGTTCATGCAGTTGGATATATTATTGAAGACAAAAAAGGAAAACGCCTCCTTTACACTGGAGACACAGGCCCTACGGATGAGATATGGGAAGCCGCTAAAGATATACAATGTGCGATTATAGAGGTCTCTTTCCCGGATAAGCTCAAGGCGATGGCTATAAAAACAGGACATCTCACTGCAGGGCTTCTCATGAAGGAAATCAATAAGATGAAAGACCTCCCTGAAAAGATTCTGATAACCCATCCCAAACCCCTGTATCTCGGTCAGATTAAAAGTGAAATAAGAAAACTCCCTTTGAAGAATATTAAGATACTGAAAGACGGTGAAACATATGATATATAGAAGGTGTCAAAATGGCCTGGTTTAAGAAGACAAAAGAAGTAAGGACTGATAAGAAAGGAAAGATACCCGAAGGTCTGTGGGTCAAGTGTGATAGTTGTAAGGAGATAGTATATAAGAAGGAGATAGATAAGAACCTTAAGGTATGTCCAAAATGCAATTACCATTTCAGGATAAGCGCACGTGAGAGGCTGAAACTCCTTGTTGATGAAGGGAGCTTCGTAGAGATGGATGAAGGCCTTGTGTCAGTCGACCCGCTTAATTTTAAGGATACCATCTCTTATAAAGAAAGGGTAAAAGAGAAGCAGAAAAAAAGCGGGCTCAAAGAGGCTGTGATTTCAGGGGATGCACTTATAAAAGGTTATCCTGTAAGTCTTATTATCATGGACTTTTCCTTTATGGGTGGAAGTATGGGCTCTGTTGTAGGTGAAAAGGTATCGAGGGCAGCAGAAAGGGCCGTAGAAAAAAAGCAGCCGCTTATAACTGTTTCGTCATCCGGCGGGGCAAGGATGCAGGAAGGGATCTTCTCACTTATGCAGATGGCAAAGGTCGCTGCTGCTGTAGGGAGACTGAGAGATAACGGGATTCTTTACATATCAATTATGTGTGATCCGACATTCGGCGGTGTTACCGCAAGCTTTGCCACGCTCGGCGACATAATTCTTGCAGAACCGAAAAGTTTGATCGGTTTTGCAGGTGCGAGGGTAATAGAGCAGACTATCAAACAACCGCTTCCAGATGATTTTCAGAGGGCCGAGTTCCTACTCGAACACGGGCTTATAGATATAGTTATAGGCAGAAAAAACCTAAAGGAAACACTCGCTAAGCTTTTCGAACTTCTCCTATGAGTTACAGCGAGACTGTTAATTATCTATATAATCTCCAGAAATATGGTATCAAATTCGGACTTGATAATATAAGCAGGCTCATGTCTGCGCTCGATAACCCGCATAGGTCGTTTCTCTCAGTCCATGTTGCAGGCACAAACGGGAAGGGCTCGACTTCAGCAATTATTGCATCTATCTTAAAGACTGCTGGGTTCAAGGTCGGGCTTTTCACATCACCACACATTATTAGCTTTACAGAAAGGGTCAGGGTTAATGGTGAGGAGATAACAGAAAATGAGGTTATCGAACTTGCTGAAGAGATCAAAGATATTGTTGTGCACCTTGGAGATTTTTCACCTACATTCTTTGAGGTGGTAACTGCAATGGCGCTCCTTTATTTCAAAAGAAAAAAGGTAGATATAGCAGTAATAGAGGTGGGCATGGGTGGAAGACTCGATGCTACAAACATAATTACACCTGAGATATCTATAATCACAAACATAAGCTACGACCACAAGGAATTTCTTGGAGATACACTTAAAGAAATAGCTCATGAGAAGGCGGGTATTATAAAAAAGGGTGTACCTGTTGTAGCCTCATATCAAGAGTCTGAAGCAATGAAGGTTATCGAGCAAAAGGCAATAGAAAAGAATTCTGAATTATATATCTATGGTAGAGATTTTTCTTCAGTACTTAAAAGGAACGATAGTTCAGGAATATGCTTTGATTATTCAAGTGGTGATTCTTTTACGATTAACAATTTAGTCCTACCGCTTGCAGGAGAGCACCAGATGCAAAACGCCTCTGTTGCCATAAAGGCAGCTACGATCGTACTGAATAACATTCCTTACTTACCCCCTCATCCCCCCCTTACCAAAGGGGGGCAAGAGGGGGGTTATGATTCATCCCCCGTCACGTATCACTTTATCAGAAAAGGTTTTGAGGATGTCAGGTGGCCCGGAAGGCTTGAGATTATTAAAGAAGACCCTCCTATGCTTATAGACGGTGCACATAACCCAGCCGCAGCCATGGCCCTTTCTGAGGCATTAAAAAAAAATTTTCTCGGAAAATATAAAGGGATTATACTTGTGCTTGGCATCATGGGTGACAAAGATGCAAGGGGGATAATGGAGCCATTATTGCCTCTCGCATCTGAGATTATACTTACTGCTCCAGCATACAGCAGGTCAGCTTCTCCTGAAAAACTTGCAGGTATTGCAGCATCGTTAGGGTTCTTTGATGTGCGTATTGCACCTACCATGAAAAATGCTGTTGAAATGGCAATTGAAGATAGTTGCAAAACCATTAATCCTCCCTTACCCCCCTTTACTAAAGGAGGAGATGGGGGGATTAATGGTTCATCACTGATTGTAGTTACTGGTTCATTTTACACAATAGGTGAAGCTAAGGAAGTGCTTGGACAGAGGGGTATACTTGCAAGGCTGAGGGAATGAGTGAAACAGTGATCAGTGGACAGTCGTCAGTGAATAGTAAAAAATATAAAAAGATTATCTTTATCATTATGCTATTCACTATTCACTATTCACTATTCACTATTCACTGTTTTGCGGAGGAACAGACAATCATAACCTCCGGCACCCTCGAGTATAGCAAAGATACATCCACATATATTGCAAAAGGGAATGTGAAGGTTCAGAAAGCTGATAAAGTCATCGAAGCAAATGAGATGATATATAATGAGCAGACATCTGATGTCATCGCATCAGGCGCTGTGAGATATAATGACACCGACACATCATTCACAGCGAGCAGGGCAGAGTTAAATCTTGAAACAGAAACGGGCATACTTTACGATGCAGAAATCCTTTTCAAAAAAGATAATTACCATATCTCAGGGAAAGTAATTGAAAAAAGGGGTGAGGGATATTATTTTAGCCCTGAGGCAATATTTACAACCTGTGACGGCCCGGTGCCGGCATGGTGTTTTAAGGGTAAGAATATAGATGCTGTGGTCGGAGAGGAGTTAAAGGCAAAGGATGTATCTTTTCGTATAAAGGATGTCCCTGTTCTCTATACCCCCTATTTCCGGACGCCGCTTCTTACTGAAAGACAGACTGGATTTCTAACGCCGGTTATAGGTTATAGCAATACAAGGGGAGCGCACTTAAATACACCTTTCTTCTGGGCCATGTCAGAAAACCGGGATGCAACTTTTACCCTGGATATATATACAAAGAGAGGTATTGGAGAAGGAATGGAATACAGGTATATAGAGCCCGGGGACATTAAAGGTAAATGGTGGCTTTATCACATAAGAGATACGGAGCTCAATAAGAATTTCTACGAAGTCAGGGTATTGCACGAACAGAGATCTGCAGATGGAGTCGGTGGTTTTCTGAATCTGAACTTTGTAAACGAAAAAGATTTTTATAGAGAATTCAGCCCTCATTTAGAGGTGCGCGCAAACCGCTTCCTTGAGTCAACAGGAGAGATATCGCTTCCTCTTACTAATTCCCGTGTTTACCTTTTATCACAGTACTGGGTTGACCTGGGGGATGAAACCAAACTTGTTCCTCAGAGGCTGCCCGAGGCAGGATATGTTTTGAACCCTGCAAAGGTCGGTAATTTCTGGTTTTCTGCAATGGCGACAGTCTCCAATTTCCGGAGGGATGAAGGTGTAAATGGTCAGAGACTTGATATCTATCCAAAGGTGTTGCATAAGTTCGGGAGCGATGTCGTGGTCTTACAGTCGATAGGTTTACGGGAAACAGCCTATTCGTTACATAATGGTGAGGATAATTCCCTTCATAGAGAAGCTATTGAATACAACATATCAGCCCATACAAGGCTTTTGAAAAGATACGAGTCATTCACGCATGTATTAGAACCTTCCATAGGATATACTCTTATTACAGATTCTGAGGAGCTGCCCCTCTTCGATTCAACAGAGCTTTTTAAAAAAACATCCACGGTAGAGCTTTCCTTACTTAACAGGTTTATAAATAATGGTGGGGAGTTTATGGTTCTCAGGGCTTCACAGGGCTTTGATTCATATAAAGGAGACAGGGCATTCCTGCCGTTCAGGCTTGAGGTGGGGATAAAAAGACCTGTTTCGCTGCGCTTTGATGCAAGCTATGATG
Source organism: Thermodesulfovibrionia bacterium (assembly GCA_041500225.1). Taxonomy (GTDB): domain Bacteria; phylum Nitrospirota; class Thermodesulfovibrionia; order Thermodesulfovibrionales; family SM23-35; genus 0-14-3-00-41-53. The sequence continues at coordinate 8,644 of JBGQLV010000012.1, forward strand.
TAAATACAGGTAAACTTGAGAGTATAAATTCTGATTTGTGGATGAAGATCTCTGAGACTACAATCTCTACTGGAGAGAGATATAACAGGCTGAATGACACGCACTTCTATACTGCAAGCATCGGGCTATATCCATATAAACTATTATATACAGAGGCAAGACTCTGGTATGATGCCAGGGAAAAGAAGGCAAAGGAAATCGCCATGAATATAAAATATACAAGTCAGTGCTGGGGTGTAAATATGCAATTTATTAAAAGGCCGGGTGACTTTATTGCAGCATTATTGTTTGAGTTAAAAGGGATTTCTAAAGGCCTTAAGATTTAAGCCTTGCTATCTCCATCCCTATTCTCGCAATTATGTCTTCTACAGAAGTTTTATCTGTGTCTATTTCAATCTCCGGATTCATTGGTTCTTCATAAGGCACAACCATACCAGGCACAGGCCAGCCCGCAGCCCCTTTTTTGTAAATATCCTTTGGTGCCTCATGAGACTCTACCCTCTTCTTCTCTCTTTGGATGCACAATTCGATAGGGCATCTGAGATATACCTCTATATATCCGGATATAAGTTGTCTTGCGAGTTCACGCCATCTCCTGAAGTTTCCTGTAGCATCTATGATTACGTTATGCCCGAGTTCTGTTAGCGTCGCTGCAAGATAGACAAGCGCTCTGTAAACAATTTCCCTTTCTGAATCAGAATAAGTTGGCTCAGGTGTGACGACTTTTCTCATCTCGTCCATTCGTAGGATTATAAATTCAGGATACGCTTTTTTTAATGCGTCAGCAACCGTGCTCTTCCCGCTCCCCGGAAGCCCTGTTATCCATATCGCGATATCGGACATATTTCCAACTCCAAATTGATCCTCTTGACCTATTAAACCACATTAAAGAGCTGTTGTATATCAGCCTATAGAAATTAACCAAATAATGGTTGAAATTCATCCATTGATTGGTTAATATTAAGTATGATTTATCGTAATATCACACTACGACTTACGGAAGCACTGTCAGACTCGCCTGTTGTACTACTGAATGGGGCAAGGCAGACCGGAAAGAGCACTCTCACTCAATGGATAGCCTCTGAAATACATTCCGCCCGTTATATTACACTTGATGATGCCGGAATATTGGCAGCGATAAGACATGACCCGGAAGGCTTTATTTCCGGTTTATCAGAGGGAAATGTTGTTCTTGACGAGGTGCAGAGGGCACCTGAACTGTTTCTCGCAATAAAGGCGGCTGTAGACCGTAACCGCAGACCGGGACGGTTTGTGCTGACAGGCTCCGCTAACGTTATGCTTCTGCCGCGGCTGTCAGAATCCCTTGCCGGCCGGATGGAAATTATTACTCTCTGGCCTTTTTCTCAGGGAGAAAAGGAAAGCATAAAAGAAGGCTTTGTGGATGCCATTTTCGAGGATACAGTATTTTCGCAGCTTAAAATAAAGGAGGGTCGGGACAGCATTATACAAAAGATAATAACCGGGGGATATCCAGAGGCGTTGTATCGAAAAACAGCAGCCCGTCAGAAGGCGTGGTTCAGTTCATACATAACAACCATATTGCAAAGGGACGTGCGCGATCTTGCCAATATCGAAGGCCTCACTATTATGCCGAGATTGCTTTCCCTACTCTCTGCTCGAACAGCTTCACTCGTTAATTTCGCTGAAATATCGAGAAGTATTGGACTGCCTCAGAGCACCTTGAAAAGGTATATGACCTTACTGGAGACGACCTTTCTTGTTCAAACATTGCCTGCGTGGTTTACCAATCTTAGCAAGAGAATTGTAAAAGCGCCAAAACTTATTCTCAATGATACCGGCTTGATAGCCCATTTGATTGGTCTGAACGAAGAACGAATGAAAACAGATGCCGGAATTTTCGGCCAGTTGCTTGAGAACTTTGTGGTCATGGAACTCAGAAAGCAGATTTCATGGAGTCGTGCACAGCCGCAGATTTTTCATTACCGCACACAAACAGGACGCGAGGTTGATATTATCCTCGAAAATGCGGATGGAAAAGTGGTCGGGATTGAAGTTAAGGCAAGTTCGACAATAACGGGAAGAGAGTTTAATGGCCTCCGTACTCTGTCGGAGGCTATAGGAAAACGGTTTCAGCGGGGAATCGTACTCTATACAGGCCCGGAGAACATCCCTTTCGGTCCCAATTTGAATGCACTGCCTGTGAGTTATCTCTGGCGATACGGGATAGAAAAACAAAAAAGGAAATAAGAAAAGGATTCCTGTATTTGTATACTCAAAATAACAGACTTTGGTTTGCCTTCAGGTGTTGTGATGAAATCAACTTTTGGTAATTCAAGCGTTTTTTGCATATTCAAATCTCCTTATATTCGTCAAAGAATTGTAACTCAAATTTACCATATGAATAAGTTTCTGTCAAAAAGAGCGAATGTTTGCTATCGGGAGGGAACCCACCCCTATGCCCCTCCCAAGAGGGGAATGAGAACAGAAAGGCACAAGGGGTAAGAGTTTGTGAACAGCAAATTTATCCTAATAATTTTACAGGATGAGTATAAGGATGGTATTTGAAATGTTCATCGAAGGCAAAGACAGCTTCAATTCCAAGATGGTTTATCAAAGCAAAGCTGGTGCAGTCAGTATAGCTCAATCTTCTATCATCGAACTTTTTGAAGAGAGCTTTTGCAGATTCCTCAATGTCTTTAGTAATCCGAAGAATGTTAATCTGGCTTTTATCCATTTGTTCCATAAATTTGATGGCTGTGGCATGGCTGCTTCTGTTTTTAAACAGAGTATATGTTTCATCCAGAACATAATCAGAAGTATAGATAATAGCTTTATCTTTTTGAATCTGTTTGTAAACGGATTTTGCAGTCAAATTATGCTGGTCTTTAGGAATGGTGAGGGCACAAAAGGCTCCCGTATCAACAAATACCTTCAATCAGATGCCTCACCGTACAGGTATTTATCATGATGAACGGAAAGGTCAGTATCAGGACAATCTTTTGCAATGTCAATAATTCCTTCAAGAGTGCTTTTTCTCTTGACAGTAGTTTTAACTTTGTCGGTAAGGATTATTCTCAATTTTTTATGTTCTGGCACATCAACTTTCTCCAATGGTTTAAATACACCGTTTTCAAAAACTGCATCAATTACTTTAGGCATAAAAAGTTAACCTCCTATTCGAGAGATAATAGTGTTGCTCCGCTGCGAAGCTGTTGTTTTGCACGTTTGATAGACTGCATCAATTCTTTACTTGACATGATCTTTAATGTTTCACTGATTCTCTTCCAGTCTTCAATACTTAAAACGACGGATTTTGGTTTGCCTTCAGGTGTGGTTATAAACTCAACCCTTGGCAATTCAAGCGTTTTTAGCATGGTCAAACCTCTTTATTCTTTATTTGGTATATTTTTAAGTTATATAGCATTGTTTGTCAAGGCAACTCAACCTCTTCCCTTTTTTTATTACTGAGATATATAATAACTTTAAAACTGTTTTAACATATAATGAAACATTTGCATAGTATAGCAACAGAAAGAACAATGAAAATAATCCCCCCCTCACCCCTCCCTTTAGTCAAGGGGGGCAGGGGGTTTTTCAATTGAAATAATGCTTATTGGTTATAATACTAATATATCTTATAAGGATAAGACATACCATATCCAGACAGAGGATAGCGGACTAAAGAACCCTGTAATTGTAACACTTCTTTATTCAAAGGGTGCGATCCTTGCATCCAAAAAGACCAGTTATGAACACATTTTAGATGACCCTGATTTTAAAGAAAAGGTCAGGAGACTGATGAAAGTTCAGCACAAGATTATGATAAAAGAGCTGTTGGCAGGGAAATATACAGGGGAGTACACGGCAGATGAAGTCTCAGAAGAAACCGTCGAACAATCTGAGGAAGAACCGAAGTCTAAGAAGCAACTTACAAAAAGCCTTGATGATATATTACTTAATCATATAATCAAAAGGAAATAAAAGAGATGGAGTTAGCCAATTCCACAAGGGATATAAACTTTCTGAAAGAGAAGGCAAGGATACTAAGGATAGAAATCCTCAAGATGCTTACTGAAGCAGGCTCTGGCCATACAGGTGGTTCACTGTCAGCAGCCGATATTGTTACAGCACTATATTTCTACAAAATGAGGCATAAACCCAGGGACCCGAAATGGAGAGAAAGGGACAGGTTCATCTTATCAAAAGGCCATGCAGCACCTCTGCTATATGCAGCCCTTGCACTTTCAGGATACTTTGATAAGCCATTACTTAAGACATTACGCAAACTCGGAAGCCCCCTTCAAGGACATCCATGCTCAAAGACGCTTCCAGGGGTAGAGATATCAACTGGTTCTTTAGGACAGGGCCTGTCTATTGCGAATGGGATTGCTATGGGGCTTAAGCTGGATGTGTTGAGTTCACGTGTCTATTGTCTTTTAGGAGATGGTGAGACTCAGGAAGGACAGGTCTGGGAGGCTGCCATGACTGCTGCACATTACAGGCTTGATAACTTATGTGCAATTATTGATAATAACGGCCTTCAGATAGATGGACATTGCTGTGATGTTATGTCCATTGAGCCGATTGTAAATAAATGGGAGGCATTTGGATGGTATGTTATTGACATTAACGGGCATGATATGGAAGCTATAGTAAATGCCTTTGATGAGGCAGAAACAGTAAAAATGAAGCCTGTAATGATAGTTGCACGGACAGTGAAGGGTAAAGGCGTTTCCTTTTTTGAAGGGAAGGTTGAGTATCACGGAATAGCACCTACACCCGAAGAACTCGAAAGGGCATTAAAGGAACTTGGGGGCGATGGTAAATGACTCATAGTAATAAAGGAAAGTCATACAGCAAGACAAAGAAAAATGTAAGTAATCCCCCCTCACCCCTGCCCGACGGATGGCAGGCGGGCCTCTTTAGTAAAGGGGAGAAGGGGAGTTTTGTGGCAACAAGAGATGCTTACGGAGAGGCACTCCTTGAACTCGGCAAGAAAAGGGCTGACGTTGTTGTTCTTGACGCAGACCTTTCAGGTTCTACAAAAACAGGGAAGTTCGCAAAGGCATTTCCTGAGAGATTCTATAACTTAGGTGTTTCAGAACAGGATTTGATTGGCACAGCAAGCGGCCTTTCCCTTACAGGCAAGCTGCCGTTTGCCTCAACATTTGCAGTTTTTGAGACAGGGAGGGCATGGGAGCAGATAAGGCAGACTGTCTGCTACTCAAATCTTAATGTGAAACTTGTGGCAACACACAGTGGCATTACTGTCGGCGAAGATGGTGCATCGCATCAGGCAACAGAGGATGTTGCACTTATGAGAGTTCTTCCAAATATGACAGTCATAGTGCCTTCAGATGGTAATGAGACAAAACAAGTTCTTAATGTCATATCAGATTATAAGGGTCCTGTTTATGTTAGACTCGGCAGGGCTAAGGTTCCAGCTGTGATGCCTGATGATTATGAATTTAAAATAGGGAAAGCCTATGTCTTCAATATAGGCAGGGATGCTAATATAGTGGCGATGGGGATTATGGTATCAATGGCGCTTGAAGCTGCAAGAGTCCTTAAACATGATGGTATAGATACCGGTGTTATAAATATGTCTACTGTAAAACCACTCGACACAAAGACCTTACTTAAGGCTTCAAAGGCATGTAAACTCATTATTACCGCTGAAGAACACTCGATTATAGGTGGTCTGGGGAGCGCTGTAAGTGAATTTCTTTCTGAAAAATACCCTGTTAAAATTCGCAGGATAGGACTAGTGGATGCCTTTGGATGCTCCGGCCCACCTGAGGAATTATTAAAACTTTATGGCCTTACCCCTGGGAATATCGTAAAGACGATTAAAGAGGCTATATAGCAGTGACAATGGACAGGGTACAGGTTGCAAGTAAAATTAAGAAATATATTCTATACATAATAACTATTCACTATTCACTATTCACTTATCACTGAATACATGATACACTTCCACGACGTATCAAAACACTATGATAATCAAACAGCTTTAAGGAAAATAACCTTTTCCATTGAAAAAGGGGAGATGGTATTTATAACCGGGCTGAGTGGTTCGGGGAAGACAACACTCCTGAAATTAATATACCTTGCAGAAAAACCCGACGAGGGTAATATTTCTGTAGCAGGAATGGAAATAAACAAGCTGAAGGAATCAAGCATACCATTATTAAGACGACATATCGGCGTGGTGTTCCAGGATTTCAGGCTCCTTAATAACAGGAGTGTGTTTGAGAATGTTGCTCTTGCCCTGAGGATAAGAGGAGTAAACGACAAAGAAGTAAAGACACGTGTATTCGAATCGCTTAAAGTAGTAAACCTTAGACATAGGACAGACAGCTACCCTGGTGCCCTGTCAGGGGGAGAGCAGCAAAGAGTTTCTATAGCAAGAGCCATAGTGTCTGAACCAACAATTATCCTTGCTGACGAGCCAACCGGCAATGTTGACCCTGATACTTCAGCAGGTATAATAAGGACATTTAAGGATATCAATGCGAAAGGTGCGACTATCCTGATTGCTACACATGACAGAGCGCTTTTCAAGAACACAGGCAGAAGGGTGCTAAGACTTGATAACGGGAATCTTACCGGAGAGGAGATTGGTTAAATGGCTTTTCCATTTGCATTCAGGCTTGCAAGCCGCAGCATATTACATGAGAAGTGGATAAATCTACTTTCCATTCTGACAATAGCTGCAGGTCTCCTTTTTACAGCTATTACTGTTCTAACTGTATACAATGTTGATGTGGCAACAAAAAAACTCCCTGAGAAGTTTTCTTTGATGCTTTATCTGAAGGATAATCTTTCACGGGAAGAATTAGAAAATATAATAAATACTGCCAGAAAAGAGGATGCTGTAAAGAGAGTAAGATATATCCCGAGAGATGAGGCGATGAAGGAACTTAAAACTACGTTAAAGGATACAAGGTATGTGCTTGATGGCCTCGGAGAAAATCCCCTACCTGATTCGATAGAGGTGAAACTTAAGGATGAGGCGGTAGGCCCTGATATTGCAAAAAGGCTTACTGCAAAGTTAAGGGAGATAAAGGGGATAGATGAGATAGAATATGGCGAAAAATTCCTGTCTTCTATATATTCCATAAAAGTCGGGATGAAGACTATAGGTATAGTATTTGTCATTATAATGTCTGCTGGAATGATATTCGTCTGTTACAGCACTGTGAAGATACTTTTTTACAGAAAAAATGAAGAAATAGAGACCTACAAACTTTTAGGTGCAACAAAGGGATTTATCAGGGCACCGTTTATCATAGAAGGCGCTGTTATAGGCTTTTGCGGCGGACTTTTGAGTCTTATTGGTATTTTATCATTATATTACACGGTTATTTTCAGGCTCAGCTATACAATCCCTCTTTTTAAGACAATCATCTTTCCGATTAATACATCCCTTTATCTTCCTATGGTAGGACTTCTCCTCGGGATGACAGGTGCTGTTATAGCTATCGGGAGGATCAGATATTGATTTCGGATTTCAGATTTCGGATTTCGGATTTCAGATTATCTATATTTTGTATTCTGTGCTTTGTATTCTGTGTTCTGTGTTCTGTTCACTGTTCACTCTTCACTGATTACGGTTATGCTGCCACACCACAAGAAGAATATAAAAGGATACAGAAAGAGATAGATTCGCATAAGGGGAAACTTGAGGAAGTAAAAAGGCGTGAATCCTCGGTCCTCAATGATCTCGAAAGGACCAACATGCAGCTTAATGTTGTTGAGGCTGAACTCAGAAAATACAGGAAGAAGCTTATGAATACGGAATCAAATATATCGAAGGTAGAGACTGAAATTTCTATGAATAAAAGCAGTATTGAGAAGCGGAGGGAGTGGATAAAGAGAAAACTCAGGGCTATGCAGAAATATGGACATGCCGCAGACATAGTTTTGTTATTTTCGAGCACCGATGATATCTCTCAGGTGATGAGAAGCGGGAAATCCCTGCAATATATTGCTGCTTACGAACATAGGGTACTGAATACCTATAAAGAAAACCTGGAAGGCCTTCAAGAGAAAAACAGGCAGCTCATGATGCTCAAGACAGAACTTATAAAGAATAAAGAGAAGATCAGGGCCGAGGAGGCCTCCCTCGCTGAGAAGAAGAAAGAGAAAGAGATTCTGCTTGCATCTGTAAAAAAAGAAGAATCCTCCTATACAAAGATGCTAAAGGAATTAAAAGATGCCTCAAAAAGGCTTTTAGAGGTTATTAGAGAAACTGAAAAGGCAGATACGTTCTCTGCAGAGGGACTTTCAAAACTTAAAGGAAAACTTCCCTGGCCTGTTGAGGGAAAGGTGGCAATCCCGTACGGTACTCAAAAAGATCCTCAGTTTAATACCCCTATTTTCAGAAGCGGCGCATACATACAGGCAGGTGCTGATACCTTTGCAAAGGCCGTATATAATGGCAAGGTTGTTTTTGCAGAGTGGTTCAAGGGGTACGGCCAGCTCGTGATTATAAACCACGGTGATGGATACCATACGTTATACGGGAGTCTTTCTGAGATTTTTACAAAAGTTGGAGATATAATAAAAGTAAAGCAGATAGTTGGACGTGTGGGAAATTCGGGTATCCTTAATGCGCCTGGTCTTTATTTTGAACTTCGGTATAAAGGCAAGCCCCTTGATCCGTTACAATGGCTGAAAAAGAGATAAAAACTATCTTAACCTGTCATTCCGCACTTGTCGGAGCGACTCTCAGCGAAGACTCGCATCGAGATGCGGAATCCATGGTTCGACAAGCTCACCATGACAGTTGTCACCCTGAGCATGTCGAAGGGTGGATTCCTGCTGGAGTTTATCCCGTACTCCGATACGGGGCAGGAATGACAAGAATTGAGATGATGGAACAAAAATTTGGAGGATAAAAAAGATGAATAAGAAGATGACTAAGAAAAGGATAATCCTGATAATGGTTCTTATATTTACTGTCGCCTCAGCAGGTATTCTTATCGGGAGATGGACCATAAGCAGTGTGGGTGCAGAAGTTGAGGGGTATGAAGAACTAAAGGTCTTTACAGAGGCCATGTCCCTTATCAGGAAGAACTATGTAGAAGATGTAAAACCAAAGGAGATGATATATAGTGCGATTAAAGGGATGCTTGGCTCCCTCGACCCTCACTCTGGTTTTATGACGCCCGAGATGTACAAAGAAATGCAGGTGGACACAAAAGGAGAGTTCGGTGGTCTTGGTATTCAGATAGGGATAAAAGAAGGGTTTTTGACAGTAATAGCCCCTATAGAGGATACCCCTGCTTACAGGGCCGGCATAAAGGCAGGCGATAAGATAATAAAGATAAACAATGAATTTACGAAAGACATGGGTCTTCATGATGCTGTCAGTAAAATGAGAGGAGTTCCATCAACGTCTGTCAAATTAACAATACTCAGGGAGGGATGGAAAGAGACAAAGGAATTTACTATAGTACGGGAGGTAATAAAGATAAAGAGTGTTAAGTCAAAACTCCTCGAAGGTGGTATAGGTTATATAAAGATAACCCAGTTTCAGGAGCAGACAGCAGATGACCTTTCTAATGCAATGGAGAAGCTGACGCAGGAAAAGATGAATTCGCTTATACTTGACCTCAGGAACAATCCTGGAGGGCTTCTTAACAGCGCAGTGGATGTCTCAGGCCAGTTCTTACCAACAGGGAAATTAGTAGTGTATATAAAAGACAAAAAGGGTGAAAGGCAGGAGTATCACAGCGGCAAGAACAAGTCAAATTTCACCATGCCGATGGTCGTCCTTGTTAATCAGGGCAGTGCAAGTGCTTCAGAAATCGTTGCCGGTGCATTAAAGGACTGGAATAGAGCTGTTATCATCGGTACTCAGACCTTTGGTAAGGGGTCTGTACAATCAGTGGTTCCGCTCGGTGATGGTTCAGCCATGAGGCTTACAACAGCAAGATATTACACACCAAAGGAGATATCCATACAGTCAACCGGGATTACGCCTGATATAGTGATAAAACCTGAAGTAAAAGAAGGAGAGAAGGGGCGTCCTGCAATAAGAGAGAAAGATCTCGAGAGACATCTGAAGAATGGAGAGATAGAGATAGAAGAAAAACCAAAAGAGCCTGATGAGATGATACCCATAGAGTTGGATGAGAAAGAAGATACCCAGCTCCAAAGGGCTGTAGACCTTCTAAAGACGTGGAAGGTGTTTAAAGAGCTGCCAAAGGCATCGTAAATAATGTCCAGAATTATATTTGATATAGAAACAGTTGGAAAAGATTTTGAATCTCTTGACAAGGCAACACAGGAATACCTCCTGAAATATGCAGAGACAGAAGATGAAAAAGAGGGGATAAAAGACCGCCTCTCTTTTTACCCTCTGACAGCCGAGATTGTTACAATAGGGTTACTTAATCCCGATACTCAGAAGGGCATTGTATTTTTTCAGAACACAGGTGATCCGCTACTTCCATTCGAAGAAGATAACGTGCGATATGAAACAGGGACAGAGAAGGAGATCCTTAAGAAATTCTGGGACGTCATTAAGGGCCATGACAAATTTATAACCTTTAATGGCAGGGGTTTTGACTGTCCTTTTATTTTAATACGTTCTGCTGTCCATAAAATAAAGCCAAAAAAAGATTTGATGCCGAATAGATATAATGATACGCATATAGACCTGCTCGATCAGCTCACGTTTTATGGCGCCTCGCGCAGGAGGTTTAGTCTTGATATGTGGTGCAGGACATTCGGTATAAAAAGCCCTAAAGAAGACGGCATAACAGGGTATGAGGTTAAAGATATTTTCAAGGCCGGCCGATATCTCGATATTGCGAAATACTGTATAGGAGATCTTAAAGCAACTGCAGAATTACTTTCAATATGGGAAAACTTTATAAACTTCTCTAACAGGTAAAAGGACTGACTGTGAGACAGGTTGTTTACCTATACATGATTTCTCAGCATGAGTTCGAGAGGATGCGGGTTCAAATAATATTGTTTCTTCAAATACGTTTCATCGAATTTCCGGACATAATGCCTGATAAGGGTAATCGGGACGATTAGAGGAATCAGTCCTTTGTGGTAATTATCTATGACTTCCAGCAATTCCTGCTTTTCGTCTGATGAGAGATGTTTTTTAAAGTGACCCGTTATATGTATTAAAACATTTGTGTTCTTCTTAACTGTTGCAATAAGCTGAAGGCCGTGCATCAATATCCTGATATATTCCGAGTGAAGTTCTTCTCTTTTATATTTTTTGGCATTGGCCACCAAACGTCCAAGGGCACTGAAATGTTTTGGACTGTGGGAGAGGATCAAAAGTTTGTGTTTGGTATGAAAGGCTGCTAAATCCTGAATAGTTCTACCTTTCTTTATGAATTCTTGCCACCGCTTGTAAACAAAGACTCTCTCTGAAAAGTTCTCTCTTAATTGTGTATCGTGGAGCCTGCCATCATCTATAACGGGGATTAAAGGAAGATGTTTGATGAAGGACCCTCCAAATATGCCAACACCTCTGCGGCTCAGTATTCCTGATGTGGTTACTTTCACTCCACCTATGCCTGAACTGGGTGATCTGCTTTTGAATATGAAACCGCAGAGTTTCTCTTGTTCCAGATCTTTTAATCTCTTTTTTGCCCATTTTAAAATGCCCTTAGTATGGTCAATCCCAGTATGAATAGTTACAAGGCGCGGAGAATCAGGATCGCCTTCTAAACGCATCACTTCCCTTGGAACAGGAAGACCGTATTCTACTTCGGGACATACAGATACCCATTCGAAATACTGCCCGAGGGTTTCTGTTATGTAGCGGTCCAGCTTGTGTCTTCCATCATAACGGACCCTTTCACCGAGAAGACAGCTACTTATTCCGACTTTAACCTTTCCCAAAATTGTATCAATAATTGTTGGTTGAAATGTCGTGAACTCCTATCGTGTGCGGAAAACTGTCAAGTTTTTCAATAAGGGTACCGGTTCACTCTCGTTTTTGCTCCAGCTATGATAATACTCATCCCACTTATCATCACCGCAAGCATGATGGCATTCATGCTCGTAATCTCTAATGTCTGCCCACTCCCTGAGTATGATGGTGTGATAAAAAGGTATATAGTTACCCATCACCTCTACCTTTTTGTTATTGATATTTTGATAGAGAGGTTCTTTGGAAAATAAAAGTAAGGGTTTTTCAACATTACGACACTCAGGACATTCGCATTTCACTCCTTCCCAGACAAGCATCTCATCTTGTTCAGATATGATAGGAATTGAGCAGGAGATTAGTAGAAGTGATACAAGAGTAAAACCTGTTTTTTTAATAAATTTAACCATGGCAGCAATGATTGGCCACCCCCGTGTAACTCACTTTATAATATTACAGTTTCACTTAACTTATTGACACCCGATTTTGCTTTTACAAATAATCGTTGATCCGCTTAAACTCAAACTCATCTGTTTTAAGGACATTGTTAACAAATCTGAAGATAAGCTTTCTTTGTTCTGATGTAATCTCAGGATAAAAAACAGGGTTTGCAACGACTGCTCCCCTGAAAGCAAAAAAAGGTGCAACAACTTCGTTTATCTCTGTATCTCCTGATGCTTTTATATATTCATCAAAAAACAAATTCAATCCTTCTAAATATGCTCCCCTGACATCACCGTGATTCTTAATTGAAAAAAATATGTAATTTATTGTAAGCGCTGTTACATCGTCTGCAGGTTCTCCCCACGGGCCCCTGCTACGATCGAGGAGTATGAAATCTACCCCCCCATCTCCCCCCTTGCCAAGAGGAGGTGAGGGGGGGGCAAACCAGATATTGCCCGGATGAAAATCTCCATGTATCTCTGATAGTCTTTTGTATCTGGGTTTTAATTTATAAATCCAGTCGACTGATTTTTTGATTATCGCTGTAATTTCATCATAGCTCAAGGTTCCATCAGGGTATGTATCAAAAACCCCCATCAGACATTCGCCGTGTCCCACAGTATCTCTCAATTTTCTCCAGTAAAGTGTTTTTGAATCTTTCTTAACAGAATGAATTTCTGCAAGATATGATGTCATTGCCTTTATCTTTTCGATATCAGAAATTTCAAGCCTGTCTTTATAAGAAAATTCAGTTAGATCATTAAAATAATGTCTACCCTCTCCTTTCTCCATCAAAAGATAATATTCTTTCCCGCCGCCAATGGATTTTATCGAACCGTCCTCCATCTCAGACAGTACATCAACAGCCTTAACATGCCTGGGCAGGTTTTTGTACTCATCAAGGTCAAGAAGGAATACAGACGCCCTGTCTGAGGGATAGTCATGCCCCAAACCTTCGGAAAGGAGAGTCTTTGCAACATATGATTTAATACCAGCAGGCGTTTTCATTTCTATAAGGAAGCCTGAGCCCTGGACACCTGAGCCAAGCTTTCTGATATCCACTTGAATTACATCACTGAATTTTTTCAGAAGGTAGGCTTTTAATGCTTTTTCATTGATCATGGCACAGGGTCTTAGTTTTTCCTGTCATTCCGACTTGTCTGGAATAACACCTAACTCACCAGTTGCATTAAATGATCGAGACGGGTAGATGTGATGAAAAACGCCAGCCAGCGACACCTTATAGCCCATCAGCTTTGCCAGCCAGCCTCTTTCTAAAAAGCACTTACTGTGAGATTTGCAGTCATGTGTATCATAATAAAATTCTGTCGCTTTGCTGGGGTTTTTCAGCATGTCTACCCTGTCTTTCTTGCAATGGCTATGTTAATTGAAATTTATAATAAATATATTCACAATTCCCCGAAATTGCTTTTATATCTTTCAATAAAATCTTTGTATGTGTACCGATGTTCCTGAGTCCCGTATTTCTCTAATGCATATGCAGCCGCAACAGTTCCCATCTTTGCGGCAGTTTCAATATCCCTGCCTATAACAATTCCCTTCAGCAGCCCTGCCCTGAAAGCATCACCTGCGCCTGTAGGGTCAACGACATCATGAACTTTTGCTGCCGGGATACTCACATCAAAATCAGAATTGCTTATGAGAGAACCTTTTTCTCCAAGGGTTGTTATAATAATCTTTGTCAGACCTTTCAGTCTTTTTTTGTCCATACCCGTTATCTTCATTATCATCTCAAGTTCATAATCATTGGAGATTAACAACATTGAGCCATCGAGCCACTCTCTAAGGGTCTTCCCTTCCCATTGTGTGAGAGACTGTCCCGGGTCGCAGATATAATTTATGCCTTTATCCTTGCATGTCTTTGCATATTCGATCATATCCTGAAGGTTTCCCGGGCCAATCAGGCCAATTGAGTTTTCAGAGTCTGAATTTTTGAACTTATATCCGGACGGATATTTCATTGAACCAGGATTAAATCCTGTTATTTGGTTGTCAGCTTTGTCGGTTATTATATATGCTCCGGCAGTAAATTCTTCTTTAATTATTTTGATCCCATCTGTAGGAATATTGTTTTTTCCCAGCCAATCAAAATAGATTTGGTAGTCTTTACCTATAGTTGCAATTATAACCGCCCTCTCATTAAGGAGGCTGAGAGAATAAGCTATGTTTCCGGCAGTACCGCCAAATTTTTCTACCATCCCGTTAACAGTAAAACATACATTCAGGATGTGTATCTTATCCGGCAGAATGTGGTCTGATAATTTTCCTGGAAAGTCCATGATCCTGTCGTATGCCATTGAACCTGAAATATAGATATTCACAATGTCTCCATTATCTTTTGATAAATCATCTTTCCAAAAACTCCTCTAAGATATGCTTCAAAGGTCTGCTATATTTTTCTATTGCAGTGCCCTGAGTTCACCTTCAATGGAGGCCTTTCGCTGTATGAGGTCTGCTTTTTTCTGCTGGATACCGACCAACTCCTGCTGGAGCGGCTCTGTCTCCTTCTCTATTTGCCTTAACTGAATAACATTGTAATATTTTTTCCCTCTTTTTTCATTTATTGATGCTACTAACCTGGCCTCCTCTGCTTCTATAGCTCTAATCTCTGTGCTTACAGCGTCTAAATCAGCCATTAACGCATTCACTCTGGCACTTTTATCATCCACGGGCGCTTGAGACGGGGCAACTGCATCTTCGGGTCTTTCTTGTTTCTCCTCTTTCTCCTGTCCTTTTGTCTGTAAGTCTTCTTCCAGTGTCTCAGTTCCTTCAATCTTCAGAATATCTTTTTCAGATATAGCCATTGACCCTCCGCTGAAATAAACAGTGACCTCACCCCCTTTTTTTTCGTATGAACGGACTCCTGATATTACAGAGCCGTTTTTGAGGTAGATCTTATAAGCTGCCTCAGAAGAAGCTGGAAGTAGCAGGATTAAAATAACTAAAAGTATTTGTATCATTTTGTCCTCCTCAATCCATTTAGAAGGTTTTCAGCAACTCTCTTATTAAAACCTTTAAGCCTGGCTATCTCATCAATGGTAGCATTTCTTATATATTCTATACTACCAAAAACCCTTAAAAGTTCAAGCCTTCGCTTCTTGCCTATGCCGGGAATTATTTCAAGGGGTGATTGCAAAAGCCCCTTCTCCCTTAACTTCCTGTGATATCCTACAGCAAACCTGTGCGCCTCATCCCTTATTTTCTTGAGCAGTAAAGATGACGGTCTCCCGTCTTCGAGGTTTATGGAGGTTTTAGATGTTGTCAGGTATGCCCTGTCAGGGTCTTTAGCAATAGCAATTAGCATGGGCGGTTCTTTAAATGCTGCTATATTTTTATCCGTAACCTTTTTAGCTATTTCAAGCTGCCCTTTACCTCCATCAATGATAACGAGGTCGGGCAATTTGCCTTCAAGATTTCTAATGATTCTCTCGATTATCTCTTCCATCATCGAATAATCATTAACCCCTTGAACTGTTTTAATCTTCAGCCTTCTATACATATCCTTCTCAAATTCACCACCCGACCAGTAAACGAATGCACCTACAGATTCATTTCCTGAGATAGTCGAAACATCAAAAGCACCTATATCCTCGGGAGGTTTTTCAAACTTCAATCTTTCCTTTAAATCATTTAATAGCTCATGTAGTCCTGGTTCCTTTCTATTTCTGTATGCGTGGAATGCATTCTCCAATGCCATATTAATAAGCTCCTTTTTCTTCCCCCTCTTCGGAGACATTATTTTCACAGCAGCTCCTTTCCGCTGACCGAGCCAAATTTCAAGCGGTTTTAATTCTTCAGGCAACACCGGTGTCGTGATTTTAGATGGAGGTATAATCTCCTTTGAATAAAACTGTGTAATAAAGGTATGCATTAATTCTTTATCTGAAACATTTTCAATATTCCTGATGAAAAGATCTTTCGACCCGATCATAATCCCATTTCTTATAAAGAAGATATCAAATGATACTACGCTGCCTTCTCTGTAAAACCCGATTATATCTATGTCTCCGAGTTCAGGGGCAACGACTTTCTGTGATTCCCATGCCTTTTCGAGTGCCTTAATTCTGTCCCTTACTTTGGCAGCCTCCTCGAACATCATTTCCTCTGAGAGTTTTATCATCTTTTTCTCGAGCCCATCGGTCAGCTCTTTTTTCTCACCGTTTAAAAAGAGCCTTATCTCCTCAATGAGTTTCAGATATTCTTCCCTGCTTATAAGTCCTGCACAGGGTGCAAGACATCTTCCCATCTGATGCTGGATGCATGGCCGCATTGGTTTATCGAATGAATAACGGCAGTTCATTATCTGGAAGTTTCTTCTTATAAAGGAAAGGATTTCCCACATGGGGCCTGCCGGTACATAGGGACCAAAATATAATGCGCCATCCTTCTTAATCCTTCTTACGACCTCAAGCCTTGGCCACTCTTCATTAACAGTCAGTTTCAGATATGGATAGTTTTTATCATCCCTCAGGATTACATTAAACCTGGGTTTGTATTGTTTTATAAGATTTGACTCAAGCACGAAGGCCTCGAGCTCGTTGCCAGTGACGATATAACTAAAATCCCTGACATCTCTCATCATGGCGGTTTTACGGACATCAAGTCCTGATAACTTCTGGAAGTAACTCCTCAGACGATTCCTGAGGTTTTTTGCCTTGCCTACGTAAAGTATCCGTTCCTTTGCATTTTTAAAAATATAAACACCTGATTTTGAAGGCGCAGAGGAGAGTTTTTCCAGCATGATTTAATCTTAACAGAGGGATATAAAACGGTCAAATATCCAAGTTCTAATAATATACTTCTAAGTATAATACCTTAAAGTATATTTATTATTATGGGGTGTTGATTCGGAGTTTATTAATAGACAAAAAAGACAGAAAAGAATTCTTTTGCCTCTTCAGCAAAATAAGGATTTACAGAGGCAATGATAAAGATGGCAAAAAAGGAAGGGGTTGTACTTTTCAAGGAAGATATGCTTTTAAAGATATAACAAATGTTTAACCTTCACTGTTATTTGGTAACATCCACCCACTTAGCCACAGACTGGGAAGAGTTTACCCCGTACCACAGAACGCCCTGTAAGTGAGTGCAGGGATGAATGTTCTGAACTTCCCCAAAGGGCTGTACCCAAAAGCCACGGACGTAAGTACGTGTTACGGAGTTTACTTCTTATCGATTACTTTATCAAAGACGCACTCTGGATGATTTTCATAGGGTGCGAATAACACCTACAATGCCGCATGTATCGAAAGTTGAAACTGTTGATGAGTACCAAGAGAGAGACGCATAAGAATCAGGTAAAGGGAACGGCGCTTCTTGCCGAGTCAATCTTTAGCGCCTTGTTAAGAGCTAAGATTAATGTAAGAAGCTCTGACGATTCATAGGATAGGCATAAACATAAGCAAGAATAAGTAATAACAATGAAAAGAGTCCACCAAAAAACCTATAGCACACTTTCTAATAAATATTGTGGGGGAAAGGCTTGGTGGGAAAAACCGTTTCTGTCATGGGTCAGCCCTAAAATTCTAAGGTTAATCTACTCGATCTTTTAATTTCTTGTAATACTGAGGGCCAGTTAAAGGACATTCAATCAAGTCATTAAACTCATCATCTTCGAGCCTCAATGACGTTGCAATATATTGAGACTTGCTGGGTTTCATAATTCGATTATGACTATTTGGAATTTTTACTCGTGCAACTGCAAGATCACCCAAATATATTATGCCTTTTTGATGTTTGCTTCCACGAAGAATTGTTGGTTTGATTTTACTGAGAAGTTTCTCCCTTATTTGTTTTTCTGTAAAGTCACTTATTGCCATTCTTCTCTTCTATAAAAAAGTTGATAACTTTTTTCCATGCTTTGAACTTCTTGGATAGATTCTTTGCAGGAACGCTATTTAAGTCTTCGTATAGATCGATTAGTTCTTGTTTTAAATCATCTAACGCATATATCTCGTTTGTTCCTTCGCCATATAACTCCAATTCAGGTATTATTGCCAAAACCTCATCGGAATAAATTTTTAGTATCACATCGATATAATTCTTGAGTTCATATTTGTCAGAAGCTAAATCAAAAATCTTGGTCGAAATCACATTCGTCTGCTTTTCTAACGTCAAAACCCTCTCACTTAGGTCAATTATTTGACTATTTAAGGACGCATATAGACTTAATAGACTACTACTAGTACCTATGTCATGGATTAAGTAACGTTCAACGGAAGAACCAAATTCATGTTGAGTTGCTGCAACTAGTATCTCCGGAGATGCAGAGCTATGTTCCGTGGGGGATAGTCCCACTAATGTAAATAGACCTTCCTTTATAGTTTGACCTGCAGCAAGTACACCAACCACCCCTTTTACATGAGGATCGACCCAATAAGGACCTTTTGATTGTTTGTTTTGTTTCTCATCTCGCTGTAATTGAAGTTCCATCTTGACAGTTCCTAATTACCTTCTTTTCTTGGATAATTCTTCTTCAATCTGTTTTACCTTGTCATCTATCCAATTTCTAAAAACCTTAGCAGATTCAATATCCATTATTAGTCCTGCTTCAATTTCTCTAATTAACCCCTCTTTACCAATTCGTCCAATTTCTTTCCCCAAGCCCGCTTCTTCAACTTTATATTCTATTATTTGAGGAGTTACCAACCTCTGGAGAAAAAGTTCCATATAAATTTTCCCGTTAGGTGTTAAGCCACCGAAGACCCCATCTACATAGTATGTACGATAGCTACTCGTTTTTAAATAATGGACTTTTACTGTCTTGGGGAGCGCGGCTTTTCCCTTTAAGGTAGTAACTTTTTTTTGTATATTTTTCTTCTTGGGAGTCATTAAATTATGTAGGACGACATTTATTATTACTTATAGTATAACAAACTTTCATATTTTAGTAACAATTCAATCTGTTTTCAACCCCTATAGACAAAAACCAACCAATAGGATGCCTGAATTATTTGGCATATAAATGAACTATTTTCTACCCCCCCCTTCGATTATTGGGTAAAATCATACACTATTTTTGTAATTTTGGGAAGTAAAAGTTACAGGAAGAACATGAATTTATTTCAAAAACTTAAATATACTCATAAACCAATTCAGGAATTTATCACCAATAAATGCAGATAGAATACCAATTATAAGGACAAAGATGCCAAGTACCTTCAACGGTATCCCTACCCAGACGATAAAGGCAAATGCCAGTATGCCCGCCAGAATAATTCCAAACAGGAACCTTAAAATTATGACGACTACATCACTTGATCTTTCCATAGGTGCCGTAGCTTCCTTTTTGGGCTGCAGCTTTATGACTATCTTAAAATTAAGAGCGTCGGCGATTTTCCCCAATGTTTAAACGGTCGCCTTGTTAAACCCTCCCCCTTCAAGTCTGGCTATCGCGCTCTGCTTTGTACCAATCCTTCGCGCTAATTCTTTCTGAGATATCCCAGCCTTTCCTCTCGCTATAATCATCTTTTCCATAAGATCGAATTCAGGTTGCAACTCTTCCCATGCCTTCTTGAATTTCGGATTTTTCATAAGCTCCGTCTTGTGTTTCTCTAAGGTTGTACCTCTTACATATTTCTTTTTCATCTATATCCTCCTTGGTCGTCTACTGTCTCTTTATAAAATCCTGCATTCTCTTTAATAAGGTTTATCTGTCAATACGACATTTCAGTAAAAAATTATTATTTTGATGCTTTCAGCCTCACTACCTCCTGTCTTATCCGCTGTGTGTCAGGAGTATTTGGGGACAATCTGAGATATTCTTCAAATTCTTTAATCGCCTGTTTCTTATCTCCAATATCATTTGCAAGCACAACGCCGAGATTTCTATGGGCGTATAAATGGCCAGGATTTATTTTGATTGCCTTTCTGAATTCCTCTGCTGCCCTATCAGGTTTTCCAATATTCTTGTAGCATGTCCCCATGTCTACCATGATATCCACATTCCTGGGATCAAGTTCAAGTGCCTTCTGATATGCATCTATTGCCTCCTGGAAACGGGAGTTATCCATCAGTATGTTGCCGAGATTCATCCATGCATTGACATTCTTCGGGTCCTGTCTGACAGCCTCCTGAAGGAGTCCAATTTCATTCTGCGTCTGAATAGGTCCTGAAGATAGAGGCGTTTGAACCTTTGGCTCCTCTTTTTTCTGGCAATTAGCTAAGAATAAAAAAGCGGCTAAACATGCTATAAATAACTTTTTCATTAAATGCCTCCTGTTTAAGATGTTGTATTTATTTTAACAGATTTAAATTTATTGATAAGGCATGTTTATCCTGACTTAAGCTGTGTAAAAACAAAAAAGTTGCCTTAAAGCCCTGATGTAACTACCTGTGTGGCAGCTCTTACGAGAGACCCTCCCTCTCAGCCTTGATTCAAAATTCTGCTCAAGGTTGCCAAGCAGTGGCTTTAAAACAACCTTCATAAAATTAGAAGCAATTATCATGCCAGTTAAATTATTAGAAAGGCTAAAGCAATAATTTATAAAATATAAGAAGTATAATAATCTCATTAATAGATATGCATATAGAAATTCAGGGTCAATTAGAAAAAATCAGCTATATCAATGAAGAAAATGGCTACACAATTGCCAAAATGAAGGTTAAAGGTCACAGGGAGCTTATTACAATCACAGGTAATCTGCTCTCTGTGACTCCAGGGGAAATATTAAAGCTCAAAGGTATATGGTATAACCACCCTAAATATGGCGAGCAAATTAAAGTTACCTCTTACGAATCTGTTATCCCTGCTACTGTTAAAGGCATAGAAAGGTATCTTGGTTCCGGTTTAATCAAAGGAATGGGTCCGATTATGGCAAAACGGATTGTCACTAAGTTTGGAGTCGAAACACTTGATGTTATCGAAAATTCGGTATCGAGACTCAAAGAAGTGGATGGCATCGGAGATAAACGCATCCGGATGATCCAGATGACCTGGGCTGAACAGAAGGAAATAAAGGAAGTAATGCTTTTTCTTCAGGGTCACGGGGTAAGCCCATCTTACGCTACAAAAATTTTTAAACACTACGGTCAGAAATCTATCAAGGTGGTCAAAGAAAATCCCTATCAACTGGCGACAGATATTTTCGGCATCGGGTTCATTACTGCTGACAAAATTGCTGAAAATATAGGTATAGCTAAAGATTCCCAGATAAGGGCAGAGGCCGGTATCCTTTATGTCCTTAAGCAGTTATCTAATGATGGCCATGTTTATTATCCTTATGACCTACTGGTAGAAGAATGTAAGAATGTTCTAAATCTTGAAAGGGGGATTATTATAAATGCCTTTGGCAAGATTGCCTTAGAAAAGAAAATAGTCATCGAGGATATTAACGAAGGAGAGATAAAGGAGAACAATAAAGCAGTTTATCTCACTGAACTTTACGTATCTGAAGTAGGAATTTCCAATGGCTTTAAAAAGTTACTTAATGCTAAAAAAATGTTGAGGCCTTTTGACATCGAAAAAGCACTGGAATGGGTTCAAAAGGAACTCGGCATTATATTGGCAGAAAATCAAATTAAAGCAGTGAAAGAATCTATCCGGCAAAAAGTAATGGTAATCACCGGAGGACCCGGCACCGGGAAGACTACAATTATTAATTCCATCATAAAGATATATAAGAGGTTAGGACAAAGGGTTCTCCTTGCAGCACCAACAGGAAGGGCATCAAAAAGGATGGCAGAAGCAACAGGCCATGAAGCAAAAACCATACATCGTCTTCTGGAATTCAGCCCTAAAGAGGGAGGCTTCAAACGGAATGAACATAACCCTTTAGAAGCAGATTTGATAGTGATAGATGAAACTTCAATGGTTGATACTATCTTGATGCACCATTTCTTAAAAGCTGTGCCTGTTACTGCTACCTTAATTCTCGTGGGAGATGCGGATCAACTCCCATCCGTTGGACCAGGGAATGTCCTGAAAGATATTATCGAGTCTGGTGTAATACCTACGGTGAAGTTACATGAGATATTCAGACAGTCCAGAGAAAGCCTGATTATCACAAACGCCCATAAAGTAAATAATGGGGAAATGCCAATACTTACTCATAATAAAGATAAAATACAGGATTTCTATTTCTTTCAAATTGAAGAACCCGGGAAAATTCTTGAGAAGATAATCAGCCTTTGTAAAGAAAAAATACCTGAGAAATTTAAATTTGACCCTGTAAAAGATATTCAGGTTTTAACAGCGATGCATAAAGGAATAATAGGGACTTCAAATCTTAACACAGAACTGCAGAAGGTATTAAATCCTTCAACCGATGAATTAGTCAGAGGCAGTAAGGTTTTCAAACCAGGCGATAAGGTGATGCAGATTATAAATAACTATGACAAAGATGTTTATAATGGTGACATTGGTGTAATAACACGTATAGATAAAGAAGAACAGGAGATTACCGTTGATTATGACGGAAAGAGTGTAATCTATGATTATAAGGATTTAGATGAAATTGTTTTAGCCTACTGTATATCGGTACATAAGTCACAGGGCAGCGAATATTTAGCAGTTGTGATGCCTGTTCATACACAACATTATATGCTCCTGCAAAGGAATTTGTTATACACAGCGATAACAAGAGGGAAAAGGCTTGTTGTATTAATAGGGACAAAAAAAGCTTTGGCAATAGCTATCGGGAATAATAAACCTCAAAAAAGGTATACGTATTTGAAAAATAGATTAAGTATGACATAGAGCACTGTCTGTTTAAATCTGCCCATTTTAATGTAATCCCCGTAATAGTTTGGAACTTATATTACATATATAAAGGCTTTAGCAAAATTGGTACGAATAAGATATTATTAAGCAGCTATAAGCCTTTGAAAATAAAGCATTTTAGTATGTGCCTAAAATAAAATATCAGGCATTATTATTGCTAATAAAATTAACAGGTCAGGATAAGGCCTGAAAGGAGGCCGGGATGGAACACTCAACTAAAGAGATAGAGGTGATAGAAAAAGGCGGGGTGTTCATGGTGCCGGCAGAAATGGAAGAAGATTTTGTCCTTGTCCCAGCCCCTCAGGGAAGGATGAATCTTGTATTCTGGGATGAGGGCTGTCTTAACCTGTTCTTAGCAAGCTATGGGTTTGTGCCAATAATAATACACAAAAACTGAGAGGCTATTCTGTCTCCTCTTTGAAACTTCCTATTTTCCTGAATTTCTTGTATCTTTCTTCTATAAGTTTGCCTGGTGTCTTTGTTTTAAGCTCATCAATAGCGGTTAGAATACATTCAGATACCTTCTTTGCTATCCCCTCAGGGTCTCTGTGTGCTCCTCCGAGTGGTTCAGGAATTATGCCGTCTATTATCTTGAAACTTAGCAGGTCCTGGGCAGTAAGCTTAAGCGCATCTGCTGCCTTTGAGAAGTCATCACTGCTAAAGTCACCATTCTTTTTCCAGAGTATTGCTGTACACCCTTCAGGAGAGATTACAGAATAGATAGAATATTCAAGCATAAATAATCGGTCTGCAACACCGAGGGCAAGTGCTCCTCCGCTTCCACCCTCTCCAATGACTATAGAGATTATTGGCGTTCTCAGCCTTGCCATTTCCATAAGGTTAACTGCAATAGCTTCTGCCTGACCTCTCTCCTCTGCACCGATTCCCGGGTACGCACCTGGCGTATCGATAAAGGTTATCACAGGTCTTTTAAATTTTTCTGCGAGTTTCATCAACCTGAGCGCTTTACGGTATCCTTCCGGATGTGGCTGCCCAAAATTACGGTATATCCTTTCCTTTGTCCCCCGTCCCTTCTGATGACCTACGATTATTACAGGAATGTCGTTTATCTTTGCTACACCTCCAACAATTGCCGGGTCATCAGAAAACCTCCTGTCCCCATGCAATTCAATAAAGTCACTTGTTATCAGGTTTATATAATCGAGTGTATATGGCCTGTCAGGGTGCCTTGCAATGAGTGTTTTCTGCCAGGGTTTGAGTTCTGAAAAAATCTCTGAACGGAGTTCTTTTACCTTCTTTTCAAGTTTCTTTATCTCGCTTGATATATCAATATCTTTCCCGTCCGATAGCCGTTTAAGCTCTTCTATCTTCAACTCGAGTTCCTCGATAGGTTTCTCGAATTCAAGGTAATATCTGATCATTGGAATGTCACGGCCCCTTTGCCTGTTATTTCTTCTATCCTGTTTATTATTTCACTATCATGGGATATCCTTATTCCTGTGGCTATCAATGTCTCGGTGTCTTTAAGGAATATTCTCAGATAGAGAGGATATTCACCTTTGCTGTTAGATGTTATAACAGACTTTAGCCTTTCAAGGCTTATGCTATCTGATAATGGATACCTGAGTCTTATTTCAACTTTGTAATCCTTTTTTGTTTCAAGCGCATCTAATCTTGATATCTCCGTAGAGACGACTTTTATCCCCTTTTCTGTTTTATCCACAGTGCCTTTTACAAGGATTGGCGTATCTTTTTGCAAAAGGGGCAGGCTGTTTCTGTAAAGCTCGGGGAATACGATTACCTCTATGTTGCCCTCAGGGTCTTCGAGTGTAAAATATGCCATTATCTCTGCCTTTGATTTTGTCTGAATCTTTTTGATGTTTTTCAATATACCGCCAATCTTAATTTCTTCTCCATCCGGTATTTCTTCAAGTTCGGATGTCTTTTTTGCACCGATCTTATCGAGCTGACTGTAGTATTTTGTTAACGGGTGCCCTGTTATATAAAAACCGAGGGCCTCTTTTTCATATTTTAAAATTTCTTCTTCACACCAGTCCGCAAGATTTTCTGTAGTTTCTTCAGTGATGTTGCTGAAAATGCTCTGCTGGCCAAATACTCGTGCAGTATGAATCCTTGAGCTTTCATTGAGAACCCTGTTCATCAACTCCATCGCTTTCGCTCTGGTCGTACCGAGTGAGTCAAAGGCGCCTGCCTTTGTAAGGCTCTCTATGACCTTTTTGTTTACCTTCCTCTGATCTACCCTCTCAAGGAAATTTGATACAGAAATGAAGGGCCCCTCTGTGTTTCTCAATTCGATTATGGACTCTATCGTAGATGAGCCTACCCCTTTTACTGCCTCAAGTCCAAAGCGTATTGAGTTTCCTATTACCTTGAATTCCTGTCCGGATTGATTAATATCAGGCGGTAGTATTGCTATCCCCATCTCACGGCACTCGGTTATTGATTTGACTATCTTATCTGTATTATCCATGTCAGCGCTCAGGTTGGCAGCCATGAACTCCACAGGGTAGTGTGCTTTTAGGTAAGCTGTCTGATAAGCAAGGTATGCATATGCTGCTGAGTGCGATTTATTAAAACCGTATTCTGCAAAGAAGGCCATTAAATCGAAAATCCTTGTTGCCTTTTTCTCCGAGATACCGTTTGCCCGGGCACCCTGTATAAATACCTCTTTCAGTTTTTCCATCTCTTCAGGCCTCTTCTTGCCCATAGCCTTTCTAAGGATATCTGCCTGTCCCATGGTAAAGTTTGCAAGCTTATTTGCTATCCTCATGACCTGCTCCTGATAGAGGATAACACCGTATGTTTCGTCTAAGATTTCCCTTAACTGGGGCAGATCGTATTTAACAGGTATCTTCCCTTTTTTTCTTTTTATGAAGTCATCTATCATGCCACTTCCCATAGGGCCTGGCCTGTGAAGTGCAACTATCGCTATGAGGTCTCCAAACCTGTTTGGAGAGATCTTAACAAGCAGGTCCCTCATACCGGCACTTTCAAGCTGGAATATGCCTGTAGTATGTCCTGAACTCAGAAGTTCATATGTCTTTTTGTCTTCGAATGAGATATCCTTGAGTGATAAGTCGTTACCATTATCTTTGATGTATTTCAGGGCGTTGTCAATTATGGTAAGGGTCTTTAGCCCTAAAAAATCGAATTTTAAAAGACCGATTTTTTCTATTGAGCCCATATCAAACTGGGTCATAATGCTTACATCTGAAGGGTTCTTATAAAGAGGTGTATAGTCTGTTAAAGGGGTTGGAGATATCACAACGCCTGCAGCATGAGTTGATGCGTGTCTGCATAGCCCTTCAAGTCGCATGGCAATATTGATCAATTCTTTTATCCTCGGATTGCTATCATAAAGTGCCTTAAATTGCGGCTCAACCTTTAGTGTATCTTCAATCGTTATGTTCAATGTGGGGGGCACCAGCTTTGCAATCCTGTCTACCTCTATATAAGGGAAATCAAGCGCTCTGCCAACATCTCTTATTGCTGCTTTTGCAGCCATTGTGCCGAATGTAATTATCTGGGCAACATGATCTTTCCCATATTTTTCTGCAACGTATGAGATGACCTCCGCCCTTCTGTCTTTACAGAAATCCACATCTATGTCAGGCATGCTCACCCTTTCAGGATTGAGAAAGCGCTCAAAAAGGAGACTATATTTAACAGGATCAATATCGGTGATACCAAGGCAGTATGATACCAGACTTCCGGCTGCCGAGCCTCTACCAGGCCCGACAGAAATCCCTTTCTTTTTTGCATAACTTATAAAGTCCCAGACTATGAGGAAATATGATGAATAGCCCATCTTTTTTATTATATCGAGTTCTCTTCTGAGCCTTTCTGTATAGAGTGTATTTGGATCAGACTCGAATCTATGGAACATTCCTTCAACGGCAAGTTTCTCGAGCAGTGCATCAGGTGTCTGACCATTTTCGAGTTCGTATACAGGCAACATGTTTGCACCTAACTTAAATTCAACATTACACCTCTCTGCAATGGCCCTTGTGTTCAGGATTGCTTCCGGGATATCTTTGAAGGCATTTTTCATTTCTTCAGGTGATTTGAAATAAAACCCATCTGAGCTGAAATAAAGACGGTTTGTATCCTTTACTGTTTTGCCGGTCTGGATGCAGAGCAGGATATCATGCGCCCTTGAATCTTCCTTTTTCATGTAATGGCAATCATTTGTGGCTACTAAACCGATATGTAATTCACTTGCAAGTTCGATAAGCCTTCTGTTCGCTTCTTCCTGTTCAGGGAGGTTGTTATTCTGTAACTCTATATAAAAATTTTCCGGGCCAAGGATATGTTTATATTCGAGGGCCTTATCCCTTGCCCTATCAATCATTCCTTTCTGCAGATAATATGGTACCTCTCCTTTAAGACACGACGTTAGTCCGATCAGGCCTCCGCTGTATTGGCCGAGCAGATCCATATCTATTCTCGGTTTGTAGTAGAAACCCTCAGTATATGCCTTTGTCACGAGTGAGACAAGGTTTCGGTACCCATTGTTATCTTTTGCGAGCAGGATGAGATGGAAGGATGCCTCCTCTACATCAGCAGCATGCCTCTTCTCAAAGCGGCTCCCTGGCGCTACATAGACCTCACAGCCTATTATAGGTTTTATCCCTGCTTTTGTAGCATGCCTGTAAAATTCCACTGCACCAAAGAGATTGCCATGGTCTGTTATTGCTACTGCGGGCATCCTGAAGGCAGCAGCCTGTTCGACAAGCTCCTTTATCCTGATCGCTCCGTCCAGCAGGCTGTATTCAGTATGCACATGAAGGGGGACGTAATCTGAATGCCGATGCATAATAAAATATTAACCTTATGAGTAGTTTCAAGTCAATGCAGACAGCAATGAGGATTTTGACACGTCTTCTTTATCAAGGGTATAATTCAATAATGCGACTGAAACTTATTATTATCTTCACTGCCTTCTCAATTATAGTTGGAACCTTTGCTGGTGGCTATCTGGCAATTAGCAGAGGGATTCCTTCTATTGAGGAGATGAAGCAATACAGGCCTGTGGCAGGCACAAAGATATATGCTGACGACGATGTTCTTATAGGGGAACTTAAGGTAGAAAAAGGTGTATTTGTCCCGATAAATAAAATACCGGAACATATGATAAATTCTGTTATAGCGGTTGAAGATTCGAGGTTCTGGAAGCATAAAGGTATTGATTATCTTGCCATAGCAAGGGCAGTTATAAAGGACATTCTTTATGTAGGACTCAAGGAGGGCGGAAGCACAATAACCCAGCAGCTCGCAAAGGTGATGTTCCTTACCCCTGAGAAAACTCTAAAAAGAAAGCTCAGGGAGGCGGCACTTGCTATAAAGATTGAAAAGAGCCTCGATAAAAAAGAGATACTCGAACTCTACCTGAATAAGATTTATTTCGGCCATGGTGCGTATGGTGTTGAGATGGCCTCTAGGATATATTTTGGAAAATCAGTAAAGGATATAACACTGCCTGAGGCTGCACTTATTGCAGGTCTCATAAAAGCGCCTTCATTATATTCTCCATACAATGACCTGACAAAGGCAAAAGAGAGACAGCGGATTGTGCTTTTGCGCATGGAAGAAGAAGGTTTGATCAAAAGGTCTGAGAAAGATAATGCATTAAGACAGCCTGTTTATCTTTCAAGCATGAGGAAAGGGATAGAGGCAAACAACTACTTCATAGAATACATAAGAAGATATCTTGAAGAGAGATACGGTGAAGAAACCGTATATAAAGAGGGGTTAAGGGTATATACAACATTAGATAGAAGGGCACAATTACTGGCAGCGAAGGCACTGCAGGAAGGGCTCAGGGAATTCGATAAAAGAAGAGGGTGGCGTGGGCCATTAGAACATAAAATAGACATAGATATTGAAAAAGAAATGAAGAGTAAAGAGATCACAACTTCGGTTGTTACAACTCCCGGATATAACGCTTCAGGACTTGTCCTAAAGGTTAGCAACACGGAAGCCCTTATAAAGACAAGAGGTATTATGGGGAAGCTTTCGATCGGGGATGCAAAATGGGCTTCAAACGTTATTGGCCCCAAAAAGGGCACGGGTAAGGTACTGAAAGATTTTAAGTTGACGCAGATACTTAAGCCTGGAGATGTAGTGAAGGTGAGCATAAAAAGTATACGCGGCAACGATGTCCGCCTTTTGCTTGAACAGGAACCTGGTGTAGAAGGAGCATTGGTCGCTTTAGAGCCTGATACCGGATTCATCAGGGCAATTATTGGCGGGTACGATTTTGTGAAAAGCGACTTTAACAGGGCTTTATATGCAAAAAGACAGCCAGGTTCTGCATTCAAACCGATTATATATGCAGCTGCTCTGAACCACGGCTTTACCCCTGCAAGCACCATAGTAGATGAACCTGTTACGTATCAAGGAGGACCAAAGGGGGAATGGAGTCCTGAAAACTATGACCACAAATTTTATGGACCTACGCGTCTGAGAGAGGCATTGACATATTCAAGAAATGTAGTCACAGTAAAATTGGTCGAGGCATTGGGAGTAAATAACGTGATTGATTTTGCAAGGACTATAGGCATCCAGGGAGATATGCCGGCAGACCTGACCCTTGCACTTGGTTCGCTGAGTATTAGTCCACTTGACCTTGCCTTATGTTATAACGTATTTGCAAGTAATGGTATGAAGGTAAAACCTATTGCAATAAAATATATCACAGATTCCAAAGGCAGGGTTCTTGAAAGCAATGAACCAGAAGCTGAAGAGGTTATAAGCCCCCAGACTGCATTCTTGATAACCTCGATGATGGAAGACGTTGTAAAAAATGGCACAGGCTGGAGGGCTAAGGCTCTTGGCAGGCCTGTTGCCGGGAAGACAGGTACAACAAACGAATACAAAGATGCATGGTTTGTAGGTTATACCCCTGATTTAGTTTCTGCTGTCTGGGTTGGTTTTGACGATATGAAACCCCTTGGTCCTCAGGAAACAGGTGCACGCGCAGCATCTCCTATCTGGGTGTCTTTCATGAAGGATTTTCTGAGTGGAGAAATCGAAGATTTTACTGTCCCTGAAGGCATAGTCAGTTATACGATAGATTCCGCAACAGGACTTTTATCAAAGGACGAATCTATGGGTGTTAAAGAATATTTTAAGGAAGGTACAGAGCCAAAAAAATATGCACCATCTACCTCTATTCGGGAACCAAAAGAAAGTCCCGTAAACCTTAATTTTGATTAGGAAGATTGCTATATGTCCTCGCCCAAAATTTTGCCTGTCTTTGTTTAAGAAATAGTAATAGAAAAAATTTTACAATCTATTTTATCCTCTTGACATTTCAGGATTGCCTGTGTAATATAACACTGATTTTTTCCAGAGGAGGTACCCATGGAACACGAAGTTCTTTTAATGGACGCTATTATCAATCCGGGAGTAATACCGCACAATGTTAGTTATGCCGTCCTTGCATCAATAATTTTAATAGTTTCGGCTTTTGCAGTAAAAGGATCTATGCGTTTGGTGCCTGTAGGCTTTCAGAATTTCATAGAGACAATTGTCGAGACATTCCTAAACTTAGCCGAGGAAAATATAGGCCACCACTGGGGTAAAACCCTATTCCCTCTCATCGGCACACTATTTATGTTTATCCTCATTTGTAACATTATGGGTCTTATACCTGGATTTGCTTCTCCGACTAGTAATATAAATACAAATATACCTATGGCACTTATTGTCTTTATAACATACCAATTTTATGGAATCAGGGTTCATGGTTTTAAGTACATAAACCAATTTGTTGGCCCTATCCGTTCTATAGCGGCACTCCCCCTTATGATACTAATGTTTATAATAGAATTCATCGGTCATCTTGTAAGGCCTGTTACACTTTCAGTCAGGCTTTTTGGAAACATGGTAGCAAAACATATAATCCTTCTTGTACTCGCTTCGCTGGCTCCATTGATTGTTCCGACTCTTATATTAGCATTAGGAACCCTTGTTAGTGTTATACAGGCATTTGTCTTTACTCTGTTAGCCACATTGTATTTAGCTGGTGCCGTTGGAGAGGCACATTAATTTAAGAATTTGCAGGAAAGGAGGAAAAGAAATGAAGAAAGGCATTTCTGTATTATTGTTAGCATTTGCTCTCATTTGTCTGCTCGTACCTTTTGTTCTCGCAGAAGAAGCTGCAGCACCTGAAGCTGGAGCAGCAGCAACAAGCGGCAAACCACTTGCTGCTATAGCAGCTGGTCTGGCCATCGGTATTGCTGCTCTTGGTACCGGTATCGGTCAGGGAATCGGCTTGAGCAAGGCTTGCGAGGGAGTTGCCAGAAATCCCGGTGCATCAGGTAAGATAACCACAACCCTCATCATCGGTCTGGCCATGATCGAGTCTCTCGCAATTTATGCTCTGTTGGTAGCACTGGGTATCCTTATAAACCAGAAGATGTTCTTCTAATTTCACTGAACAAACGGAGCACGTCTTTTAAAAAGGGCAGGGTTACCTGCCCTTTTTATTTTTTAAT
This sequence comes from Thermodesulfovibrionia bacterium, assembly GCA_041500225.1. Lineage (GTDB taxonomy): Bacteria > Nitrospirota > Thermodesulfovibrionia > Thermodesulfovibrionales > SM23-35 > 0-14-3-00-41-53. Next base: position 40,202 of record JBGQLV010000012.1, read on the forward strand.
TTTCACACAACTATTTCCCAAAATAAAATGGCCTTGACATCATGGGGTATTTACTGTAAAAGTTAAATAGGAGCAATGCTAGCGGAGCAGACTATTTACTCAAGACTAAGACAGATGGCTGTTAGAACAGCAGAGGTACTGGGAGAGCCATCTTTTTATCCCAACCATAAAGTCGAATTAGAGATATCCCGTGAATCGTTTAAAACAGACATGCTCATAAAAAAATGCATGTCTTATATTGATGAGGCATCTATGAATGCTGGACACGGTCTATCCCATGCCGAGGCTGTGGCGCTTGATGCTGGTATGGTCATACAAGTCGAAGGCAGGCTTCAGGACATAGACAGCAGTATGATACACGAGATTGTCGTTTATGTGCAGATAGCAGCTCTGCTGCACGATATAAAACGTAAAGAGAAAGACCACACCATCGCTGGAAGCAATGAGGCAAGGAGGATACTGAATGATTTTCTGATAGATGACAGCTATAAACGATATATAGTCGCTGCCATCAGAAATCATGAGGCATTTAAAAGGGTTTTAGAATCCGAAGATGAGATGGCAGAACTAATCAGCAACTCATTGTATGATGCAGATAAGTTCAGGTGGGGACCTGATAACTTTACAACCACCCTATGGCTGATGCTGGATTCTAATGATATGCCTGTGGAAAAGCTATACGAAAAATTTCCAGGAAACTTAAAATATATAGAAAGCGTTAAAGCAACTTTCAGAACCCAGACCGGCAAAAAGTACGGCCCGGAATTTATTGATATGGGTATTATTATTGGTCAGGCCATTTATAAAGAGATGTCAAATATATTAGACCTAAAATAGAATAGGATAGGCCTTAATGTATTACTTCCTAAATAGTTTTTTTGAAAGTAAATGCCTTAAGAGTGATGCAATAAGGTCTCTATGCCAGTCAAAGTTGGACCTCCTTATAATTGGTAAGATTCCGTCTCTCTTAGCAATATCCATGAGGAGATCAATCTGATGGTCAGAAAGCCTTGAAAAGATATTCCTCAGCACCAACCCTGCCTTTAATTCAGACTCTATCTTGCTTCTCCAGATTGTCTCGTATTCTTTAAATACCTTTTCACTATAGTTCCCACTCTTTAATGCCTTTATAATCGTCCTGACCGCAATCTCTGAGCAAAGAAGTCCGAAGTAGATTCCTCCACCTGTTGTAGTCTTAACCTGACCTGCTGCTTCACCAACTATAACGAGTCTTTCTGCATAACTCTTCGGAATCCTCCCGAGTGGTATAGGGCTGCACCTTGTCTGATTATCCCGCATATCCAGTCTGTGTGTAATAAGTGGATTCTGGAGGAATCTCTTTAAAAGATCTGCTGGATTTTCTTTTGTGATAAGCCCGACCCTTACAGATTTACCATTTGTTGGAACAATCCATCCAAAAGAGCCAGGTGCAATCTTTTTACCAAAATAGACCTCGATATCACTGACGCCTTCCATTTTGACATCAGTCTGTATACCGTACAAAAAATCCTTAGGTCTCTTAAATACTCCTTTAAAAAAATTTAATTCAAACCCAGTAGCAATTACCCCTATCTTTGAACTAAATTCCCTTTCTTTTTCTTCTGTTTTAACTTTAAAAGTACCATCTGAAATATTAATCTCTTTTACTCTTGTATTAAGATAAGTGGTCGCGCCGGCTCTTACAGCCTTGCTGTTCATTTCATGGTCAAATAGACCCCGATTGATAACATATGCCAAAGGGGATGCGGATTCGTATCTTAGATAGTTCCCGGAAGGAGAAAAAGCCTTTATGGAATTTACGGACCTTAGTATTACCTTATCAGGAAGATCAAAGTTTTTAAGGCATTCAGTGCTGACAATACCGGTACAGTTTACATCCTTACCGATGACTGGATTTTTTTCAAATATTCCCACATCCAATCCTTCTGCTGCTAACAGGTATGCAGTATAACTGCCAATCGGACCAGCCCCAACTACTATAACATCATGTGTTTCAGTTCTCATTATCGGTCAACCTTCTATAGCTATCAAATTGAACATAATTATAACATTCTCTTAAAAATAATCTCCATTCCAACCATTTTGCTTCACTTCCCCTCTGCAATAAGACAGATTATCGTATTTTTGTCAGACTCGTTTGATTCGCTGAGGCGAACACGACAGCCCTCAATTCTTTATTGCAAAATTGGGTCTATTATGATAAAGTCATCTATAGTTTAAGGGCGCTGGGGTTGCTTTTTCCCTTGTGAGCCTTAAGTTTACCCTCTTATCAAATATAATAGTTAATAAATTAGAATGGAGTTCTCTGTAGATACGGATATTTCGATCCAGCCTCCCCAGATTATGGGGAAAAGCCCAAAGATGCTTAAAGTTTTCAAGGGTATCGGGCGGGTTGCCATAAAAGACCTGGCAGTTCTTATATCGGGGGAGAATGGAACATATAAAGAACTGGTTGCAAAGGTGATACACTATAATAGCCTGCGACTCAATGGTCCTTTTGTTGCGATTAGTTTCACATCTATCCCTAAAGATCTAACCGAGGCAGAGTTATTTGGATATGAGAAAGGTGCATTTTCAGGGGCTACTGGAAAAAAAATTGGTAAAATAGAAGAGGCAAATGGAGGCACACTCTTTATCGATGAGATATCAGAGATAGACACAAAGCTCCAGTTAAAGCTCCTCCGTTTTATATTGGATAAGGAATTCAGCCCCCTCAACAGTAATAATTCATTTAAGGCAGATGTAAGGATAATTGTTGCAACCAACAAAGACCTGAAAGAGGCTGTGGCTAATGGAAAATTTATAGAAGACCTTTACAACAGTTTCAAGCATTTACATATAAAGCTACCTCCTCTCAGAGAAAGGAAAGAGGATATACTGCCCCTTGCAAAACATTTCCTGAAGGAAGCTATCAGGAAATATGAAACAGAACCGAAGGAACTTTCTAAAGATGCAAAGGATTTTCTTACAAGATACGACTGGCCTGGTAATGTGCGTGAGCTGGAAAATACTATAAAAAGAGCTACCGTGCTTTCAAGGGGTGCAGTTATAGAAAAAAAAGACCTCTTGCTTGAAGACATCGGTTCTTACTCGATTAAGGAGTTTCTTGAGGAAAAACTTAGACGTTATTTAAAAGAAATGACAAAACTTGAAAACTGTTACCTCTATGAGACTGTGCTTTCGGAGGTAGAAAGTTCGCTTATTACGATAGTCCTTAAAGAGACTGGAGGCAACCAGCTCAAGGCTGCAAAGACTCTTGGTATAAATAGAAATACCTTAAGGGCAAAGATAAAAGAATACAAAATCCGCATATAGGCAGTGGAGCCTGTCTAAAAACTAAGGTTTTGTCATCCTCCGGCTTGACCGGGGGATCCAGAACCTCTTGAAAAGACTGGATTCCCGCTTTCGCGAGAATGACGAATTTTTATCGGAATCGCAGTTTTTAGACAGGCTCAGTGTCGTGTCTTTATCATTTCTGTCATTCAGAGCCCTGTGCATTTGGTCATTCTGAGCGGAGTGAAGAATATCGCTTCTCAATCCTACCTGACTTTCTAATGATTCATAGGATGACGACACCCATTCAACTCTTATCTGACGGAGGTCAGGGGCTTAGGTAGGGACTTAGGGACGCAATCAAATCCTATCTTTTACAGATAAATTTTAGATCTCTTTTATATGTGTCTTTAAAAATTTCTCTATTGCCTTCACGACTTCATCTTTGAACCGGGGAGGGCTTTGAGCTACCCATACCGTGAAGTTGTAGAGTTCCTGGATATCAACTATTAACCATTTATTGTTTGCAAAAAGAAAAGCAAATAATGTTGTTATGGCAATTCTCTTGTTGCCATTTTCAAATGGATGGTTTTTAATCATAAAATAAAAAAGCATACTCGCTCTTGTTAAAAACCTTGGATACAGAAACTTTCCTCCAAAAGTTTGAAATGGTGTAGCTAAACAACTTTCCAAAATGTTGGGCGTACGTGTTGAGAAGTCTGGAATAGGTTCATTAAATGACAATAACTCTTGAGCCATCTTAAAAGTAATATGTGCGACTTCTTTTACTGTAACCCTTTTAACCATTCATTATTCTCTACCCAGGAGTTTCAACAATTCCCCATATTCTTTAAATGTTTTCTTAACAGCTTCATCAATTATCTTTTCATCTTTCTCACTTAAAGTTTTGCCTGTAATATCAGTCAAATATTTCTCGGGGATAGCAAAACTTCTTCCAATTCTTATGGCTTTTATTTGCCCTTTTTTGATTTTTTGGTATACAGCAATTCTGCTGATTCCCAATATTTTAGCGAATTGAGCAATAGAAATATATTGAGTCTTTTCCATAAAGCCCGCCTTTATATTAAATATTTATTTAGTATTTTCAATATGTTAGAGTTGTTAACAAAATGTTAATCAATTAACAATTGTTAACCAATTTATATTAGGTTAACATAATAATTAAAGGAAATCAAATAGGATGACCACCAATTATCATTAATCTTCAGAGCATCTTCAATTTAAAGCTTCGGAAGAAGTTTTAATGTACTCGAAAAAATGCGCTGATTATTTAGTGTCTGTCCATAAAGTCGGTTGTTTGTCATTCCGGACTTGTCGGAGCGACTCTCAGCGAAGACTCGCATCGAGATCCGGAATCCAGAACCTATTGAAAACACTGGATTCCCGCTTTCGCGAGAATGACGACTTTTTATGGAAATGACAGTTTATAAACAGACACTACTCAAGCTCTCCGCTGTCTCTTTAATTTTTCTATTGTTACCAATAAAAGTGAAATTGCAGCGGGGGTGATGCCGGG